>CAKSHV010000073.1 GCA_934457515.1 uncultured Clostridia bacterium | reverse complement strand
GTGCGGCATTGCTGTTACCACTTCAGGGTACCAGCCGGCACTGATGTTTATTTTGCCCGCGGGCGGCTTTTTGTCGCTTGGTTTAATCTTAGCTGCGATTAACTTAATCAAAGGAGGAAAAACGAATGAATAATATGGCAGTCAGCTTGTTTTCCATCCTGCTCAGCGGTATTTTAACGCAAAACTTTATTTTTTCGCGGTTTATGGGAACCTGCCCGTTTTTAGGCGTTTCCAAAAAAATCGATACTGCGTTCGGCATGGGCATCGCGGTAACCTTTGTTATGACCCTTGCGGGAACGGTTACCTATCTTGTATACAAATACCTGCTCTTGCCCTTTAACTTAACCTATATGAAAACCATTGTCTTCATTTTTATCATCGCGTCACTGGTGCAGTTCGTGGAAATGGCACTGCAGAAATATATGCCGTCGCTGTATTCGGCGCTTGGCATTTATCTGCCGCTGATTACCACAAACTGCGCGGTTTTGGGCGCGGTTTTGCTGGTGGTTGACACCTATAACTACCAAACCCTTGCCGAGGCGGTTACCTTTAATTTTAGCGCAGCACTCGGGTTTACCCTTGCGATTGTGCTGATGGCGGGTGTGCGCGAGCGGCTTGAAACTGCCCCTATTCCGAAGTTTTTGCAGGGTTTTCCCATTGTTTTGATATCGGCGGCGCTGATTTCCATGGCGTTTGGCGGCTTAAGCTTTTAAGAGGCGGAAAGGAGATTGCTTATGGAAATTTTAATACCTGTTGTGGTTTTCGGCCTTATCGGTTTGGTGATGGGCGCGGTTTTGGCGGTTGCGTCTAAAGTGTTTGCGGTGGAAAGCGACCCGCGCGAAGAGCAGGTTTTGGAGTGTCTGCCCGGCGCTAACTGCGGCGGCTGCGGCTATGCGGGCTGCGGTGCGTGCGCGGCGGCAATCGTTAAAGGCGATGCGCCGGTAAATGCCTGTCCCGGCATTTCGGCGGACAATTTAAATAAAATCGGCGAGATTATGGGCGTGAAAGCCGAGGCAAAAGAGCCCATGGCGGCGTTTGTAAAGTGCAGCGGCACGATAGACAAAGTGAACTACCGCTATTATTTTGACGGTTCGAAAAGCTGCCGCGATATTGCGGCAATGCAGAATGGTGATAAACTGTGTGACTATGCCTGCCTGGGGTACGGCGACTGCATGAATGCATGTAATTTCGGCGCGGTTTCTTTAAAAGACGGCATTGCGGACATTAGCATGGAAAAATGCGTCGGCTGCGGCGCGTGCGCGGCGGTTTGCCCGAAACAGGTGATTGATATTTTGCCGAAAAAACAGGTTTACCGCGTGAAGTGCTCGTCCTGCGACAAGGGCGCGAAAATGAAAGACATCTGCTCGGCGGGCTGCATCGGCTGCAAAATCTGCGAGAAAAACTGCCCGAGCGGCGCGGTTACGGTTACCGACAACGTGGCAAAAATTAACGCATCTCTTTGCACCGGCTGCGGAATTTGCGCGGAAAAATGCCCGAAAAAAGTGATTGTTACAGCATAAGGAGAATGAAGGTGAAGAGATTTTTTTGTACAGTTTGGACGGCGGTTTTTTTGAGCTTGCTGTTCGTTCCCGCACATGCGGAAATCGAGGCGCCCCAAATCACGTCCAAATCGGCGGTGGTGATGGACGCGGCAAGCGGTCAGATTTTATTTGAAAAAGCAAAAGACGAAAAGGTGTATCCCGCAAGCATAACCAAAATCGTAACCGTTTACCTGGCGGCGAAAAACTGCGATAAGAGCGAAAAGGTTACGGGGTCGCGCGCGGCGATTGACTCTGTGCCCAAAGACAGCAGCAATATAGCTTTAGATTACGGCGAGGTTTTAACGGTGGAGCAGGCGTGCGCGGCGGCAATGCTGATGTCTGCAAACGACGCGGCAAACGCGCTGGGCGAGCACGTTTCGGGCTCGATTGACGAGTTTGTGAAGCTGATGAACACCACGGCGCAGCTGTTTGGCGCAAACGCAACGCATTTTGCAAACACCAACGGTTTGCCGGACGAGAATCACTACACAACCGCCCAGGATTTTGCAAAAATCACCCGCGGCATGGTCAATGACAGCAAAGCGTTTTTAAGGTATTTCGGCATGGTAAACTACACGATTCCGAAAACCAATAAGAAAGCCGAGCCGCGTAATTTTGTGGCAAAGCACCGCATGATGCACATGGACAAATATAAGTATTTGGGCGTTGCGGGCGGCAAAACCGGCTATACAACTCAGGCAGAGCACACGGCAGTGACCTATGCGAAAAAAGACGGCAAGGAAATTATTGTGGTGTTGTTCGGCGCGAAAAATTTGGGCGTTTTGTATAACGAAACGCGGGATTTGTTAGAATATACCTACAACGGGTTCACGCCCGTTACCGTAACGGCGGAGGAAATCGGGAGCAGAGAGGTTAACGGAAAGGTGATTTCGCCTGTCGGCAAAGCCTCGTTTTATCTGCTCAATTCATACACAAAGGCCGATTTGGAATACAAATTTTCGGACAAAAACGTGATTATCTGCGATAAGCAGGGAAATGTCTTATCCACCCTTTCGGCGTCTGTTACGGAAGATGTAGCTGCAAAATCGGGCGGAAAAATTCTTTTAAAAATCGGCATCGGCGTTTTAATTGCTCTCATTTTGTTTGGTTTGTGGAGTTTTAAGGACCGCACAAGACGCAAACGCAAGGTGCGCAAAATGAAACGCCGCCGCATTATGGAAGAAGAACAAAAAGAAACAGTAAAGAGATGAAAAAGGGAGAAAAGAATCCCCTATGCAGTATCTGCATAGGGGATTTTCTTTTATTTTACTTCGATTTTAAAATTGTCGATTTCAAAGGCGTCTTTTTGATTGCGGTTGGGGGTGTAGCCGCAAATGCCCGCCTTTCCGCTTTTATACGCGGAATCGGCTGCAGAAATGACCTGCTCGCCGTTTACGCTTAGGGTAAGCGCACTGTCTGCGGCGGACAACGAAAGGGTGTATGTCTTTCCGATTTCAGCTGCAAACGGTGCAGAACCTAAGCTGTATAAAACGTCGTTTTGAACCTTAAAAAGTTCTGCCTTTTGGGTAAGGGTGTTAAGGCGCGCCAGATAATAATTCTTATTGTCTGCCATGCGCGCTGCAACGCCGACCGACTGTCCGCTTGAAAGAGGGGTTACCTCTGCCGAAACGGTGCAGTCCGAAAGAGAGCTGCTGCCGACCGTTAAGAGAGATTTACCGCCCGCGCCGGTCTGCTTTAATTTGCCGTCCGCCGTGAACCAGTTGCCCGAAACGGGGGCAAAAATGTCTGCCAAGCCGTTTTCAAATCCTTCCTGCACGCCTGCGGGTTTGCCCGCCGAAATGGTGAGGTTTTTCACAAATTCGTTGGTTTTCATTTGCGATGCGTCGGTTAAAATCGTGCCGCTTATATCAATATTTTCAAGGGTGATGTTGTCAACAAGGTGGGTCGCATCGTAGCCGATGACGGTCACGCCCGTGCCCTGTACCGCCTGCAGATTTTTAATGGTCACGTTTTCAATATGGCCGCGGTAGTCGTCTTTTGCATAGGGGCTTGTTTTTTCCACATCGTTGCTGTATCTTCCCTGCACAATCTGGATTGCAAGCACATTTTCAGACGGTGCGGATTCCACATACACATTCTCAATACGAAGATTTCTTATCGTTGCCCAGTCCTGCAAATCGACCATAACGGCGTTGCCCTTGGCTTTTAAAATATAGGTGTTTGTAATTTCAATATTTTCCCACAAATTCGATTCCATGGACGAGCCGAAACGAATGCCGTTGCCGGCCGTTACGTTGTAAATGGTGTTGTTGTCCGCTTTAATGTTGCGGGTGGGCGCTTCTTTGGTGTCGTTTGCGCGGAAAGTGTGCCAGCCGAAGCCGTCGTCACCGCACATAATAAAGTTGTTGTGCACATAAAAATCTTCAACCGTGTCCAAATCGATACCGTCGTTGTTAACCTTGGTGCCCATAATGTTTAAATTGCAGATTTCAAAGTTTTGGCAGCCTAAGTAAAGAGTTTGCCATTCGCGGCAGTTGCGCGTGCCGATGCCTTCTACCTTGCAGTTTTTGCTGTCCTGGAAGAATATGCCTTTGGTTTGGTTCATGCCGCTTAAAACGCCCTTTGTAACCTCGGGGTCGTTCATGCCCTCATAGGGTTTGGTGGTGTATTTTTCGGTGTCTAAAATACCTCTGCCGCAAACCCGCGCGTTTTCAATGCCGACGCCCTGGATTCTGCCGATAACAACTGCGCCCGAGGCAAGGTATGCCGTTTGGTTGCTTTTTAAATTGATGATGCCTGCCTCGGTAATGCCCGGCCCGAAATAGATAACGTTCGGGTCGTTTTTATCCGGAATATCGGTTTCAAGCGGGGTCGCAAGCAAGATAAGCGGGGCTTCGCCCTGCATTTCAAACTGAAGCGGTTTCGGGGTGTCTAATGTAAAGGACAGTGTGTTTCCGTTTTCTTTCACCGCAAGGTTATAAGCAGACGGCGAAAGTTTGTGTTTGGAAACAGCTGTTTTTACCGTAAGTTCGATGTTCGCGTTTTGGTCAAATGAGAACATGGCAACGTGAAACGGCGCGTTTGTTATGGTTTCTGTGCGCACCGGAACGGTAATGCCGTTTACTTTTAAAGAATACACATCGCTTTCTTTAAACTGAATGTTTCCCGCATGCGCAACCACCTCGCCGCCCTCTGCAAGGGCGGGGGTGATGAGGCAAAGGGAAAAAAGCAGGGAAAGCAGTGTGCAAAGCAAATTTTTAATCATGTTTTTTCTCCCTCCTTATTGAATGGAAATTGCGTTCCACAGCGGGAAAGCGTTTTCTTCGGAGCCGTCTGTAATAAAGGCTTTCAGCTCGCCGCCGTTTACGGCGGTAAAGCCTGTAAGCGTTACGCTTAAACTCTTGCTTTTGCCGGCGTCAATTGTTTCGGTTTCGGTTGCAAAAGTTTGAACAGGGGTTCCGTTTTGGTCAAACAGAACGCAGATCAGTTTTGCAGTTGTGCCTTTTGCAGAGTAAACATCTGCCGAAACAGCGGTGGTTTCGTCCGCGCCGCTAAGCGAAGTTACTGCTGTTCCGTTTTTGGAAAATCCGAAGTTTGAAACAAATGCCTTGCCGCTGCGGGTTTTGAGTTTCAGCTCAACCGGCTCGGCAAAGAACGTTTTGCCGTCAGCCGATGTGAAACGGTCAAACACCACGGAATAAGAGGTCAGCGGCAGTAATGCGGAGGGTTTTACGGTGTATGCATTGTTCTGGTAGATGCCCGAAAAGGCGAGGGGCGAACCGTCTTTTAACAGCTTGACCGATGAATCCGAAAGGGCGCCGCTTGCTGAAAACGAAAGGGATTCGGTGTCGGGCGAAAATGCGGAAAGGTCAGTGGATTTTGCGCCGTTTTTAGCGGTCATGCTCAAAAATTCGGGTTCTTTTACCGAATCCACATGCTTGGCAAACAAAATATCGTCAAACACAACGAACGATTCTCTGTCGCCCTCCATGGGTTTATAGCTCAGGCGCACTCTGTACGTGCCGCTTTCTGCATTCCACAGCACTTTGTGGGTCAGTTTTTTGTCTTTTAAAATCTGAACGCCGTTTAAATATAAATCATATGTGCCGTCATTTGCGTTAAAATCAACCGAAACGTGCTGCCATGCGTTATTTTTATAGGTCACCTTTTCGCCGCTTTCGGTTTGAATTGCAGTGTAGCTGGATTTGGTCTGGTCGGTGCAGGTGCCGATTGTGCCGTCGCGCTTAAAGGCGAAAACGCCGATTTTTTTGGTAGCGGAGGGCACATCTGAGGTGTAGAACGCAAATTCGCTTAAAATGTCGCCGGTCTTTTGTCCTGCCGCAAGGCTTGTGTAGATATTATATTCAAACCGATATTTTGCAGCACCCTTTATGTTTGCAACCGGAATGTTCCACACATCAAGGTATGCGATTTTGGTCGACTGCTCGGTCGGTTTGATTTGAATGCCGATATCTTTCTGCGTGTCGGTGGGTTTCAGCGGAATTTGGTATTCCTTTTCGCCCAAAGCGGACACGTCAATGCCGCTGATTTCGGACTGCTCGGCAATCATGCCCCAGCCGGGGATGGATTTGCCGGTGTCGTTTTTGGTAAATACTTTGCCCTCAAACATATTGGCTTCGCTGAAATTTTCAGCCAAAATATTGCCGCCCGAGCCCGTGATTGCCTCTAAGCCCGCAGCCGACGCGGTAAACGCTGCCGACAGGCAAAGAGAAACGGAAAGGGCAAACGAAAGTATCTTTTTCATGTTCATTCCTCCTTTACTGTGCGGTGAAGCGAAGCGTTAAATCGTAGCTTTGCATCGTTCCGTTTCCTGTAGATAACCAGCGTTTAGCATAAACGCTGTATTCCGCGCCCGAAACAAGGGGAGAGGAGAGGATTAAAGTGTACACGCCGTTTTGTAAAGAGCCTGTGCATAAAACGGTTTCACCGCCGCTTGTTTTTAAGGTTACGTATTCTTTTAATGCTTCTTCGCTCATGTTTTCGGGAACGAGAATTGCAACTTCATTGCCCGAAGGATTGATGTCGCGCAGAACAAAGAGCGGAGTGGAGGTGTATCTTGCCCAGAGGAAATCATCGATATAGGCTTTCGAGGTGCCGGTTTCGTTCGGCACAACGCCGAAGCGGAGACGAATTTTCTTAAAGCCCGGCTTGGTGCTGCTGCCGTCCCACAAAATGTCTTTGTTGGTAAACGGAACATTTTCCGCAAGGGTCATGCCGTCAGCCGTTAAATCAAAGGTTTTGTTCTCGGGATTTAACTCCATGGCAAGGTGAACCCACCTGTCAAACGCAACGCTGCCGTATAAAACACCGTTGCCGGTTTCATCATATACGTATAAACCGCTGTCGCCCGCCACATAAAACAGCGGCATTTCCAAACGGTCGTCGCCGTTTGCTTCAGTCATAAACAGGGTGTCGAACACTTTATATTCCGAAGATTTATTTTCTGAAGAGAAGTATGCATTCATTTCAATGCGCTGCTTTCCCGCCGTTTTATAGTTCATCTGGAAGGGCTGCACATCGAAAAATGCGTTTTGGTCCGAATTGTTGGCAGAAAGGCATATTGC
>CAKSHV010000072.1 GCA_934457515.1 uncultured Clostridia bacterium | reverse complement strand
ATAGTATAATGGGACGATGCGAGCATCGTCCCTTACATTAAAATAAATTCAGCCCGCGCATAAAAGCGCGGGCTGTTCTTTTTTATTATTCTACCGTAACGGATTTTGCAAGATTTCTCGGTTTGTCTACATCCAAGCCCTTATGGTATGAAATGTAGTATGCCAGAACCTGCAGCGGAATAACCTCTAATGCGCCTGCGAAAATTTCAAGCGTTTTGGGAATGTAGATGGTGTAATCCGCCTCTTTTTCCACCTCGGTGTGTCCCTCTGGAACAACGGCGATAACAGTTGCGCCGCGGGATTTTACTTCTTTAATATTACTCAGCGTTTTTTCAAACAGTTTTTGCTGGGTTGCAAGTGCGATAACCAGAGTGCCGTCTTCAATCAGCGAAATGGTGCCGTGCTTTAATTCGCCCGCCGCATACGCCTCGGAATGAATATAGGAAATTTCCTTTAATTTCAGCGAACCCTCGAGCGCAATCGCGTAGTCAATGCCACGGCCGATAAAGAACACATCGCGCACCGACTTGAATTTCTTTGCCATTGCCTCCAGCCCCGAAACGTCTTTTAAGAACGTTTCGACCTTTTCGGGAATGGCTCTTAACGCCTCAACATAGGCATGCTCTTCCTCTTTTGTAATCTTGCCCTTTACGCGTGCAAGATACAGACCCAAAAGGAACAGAATATCCATCTGCGTGCTGTACGCCTTTGTGGTTGCAACCGCAATTTCAGGGCCTGCATGGGTATAAAGCACATCGTCCGACTCGCGGGCAATGGATGACCCCTTTACATTTACAATCGACAAAATCCGTGCGCCCTGCTTTTTCGCATCGCGCAGAGCCTCTAATGTGTCAAGCGTTTCGCCCGACTGACTGATGATAACCACCAAATCGCCCTTTTGGATAATCGGGTTGCGGTAACGGAATTCAGACGCTAAGTCTGCCTCAACGGGCACGCGCGCCAAGTCTTCCAAAACATATTTGCCGACCAGGCCGACATGATAAGCACTGCCGCACGCAACGATGAAAATTTTGTGCAAATCTTTATAATATTCCTCCGGCATGGACAGCTCGGACATGAAAACATCATCGCCGTTTAAGCGCGGACCAATCGTTTCGCTCATTGCGCGGGGCTGCTCCATGATTTCTTTTAACATGTAGTATTCATAGCCGTCTTTGCGCGCCGCGTCAATATCCCAATCCACCTCGAAGGGCTCTTTGTGAATGGGATTTTTGTGTGCGTCTACGATTTCAACCTTGTCTTTGGTCAAAATGGCAAACTCGCCTTCTTCCAGCAGATAAACCGTCCGCGTTCTGGACAAAATTGCCGGAATGTCGGACGCGATAAAGTTCGACTCTTCGCCAAGACCCACAATAAGGGGGCTGCCCTTGCGGGTTGCATAAATTCTTTCGGGGTCATAGGTGCTGATAATGCCAAGCGCATAGGCGCCGCGCAGCATGCCCACAACCTTGCTTACGGTTTCGAACATGTCACCGTTATAAAAATGCTGCAAAAGCTGCGGAATAACCTCTGTATCGGTGTCCGAAACGAATGTTACGCCCGCATCGGTCAGTATTTTGCGAAGTTCCAAATAGTTTTCAATAATGCCGTTGTGCACAACCGCAAACTTTCCGTCCTGCGAAAAATGCGGATGCGAATTTTTAACGGTCGGCGCACCGTGGGTTGCCCATCTGGTGTGTCCGATACCGATTTTGCCGTGAATGTTTGTGCCCTCATCGGTTGCGTTCTCCAGCTCGCGCAGCTTGCCGACGGTTTTTTTCGACTCCATAACGCCGTTGTTGATAACCGCCATACCTGCCGAATCGTAGCCTCTGTATTCCAATTTGCGCAGTCCGCTTAAAATAATGGGGGCTGCCTGTCTGTCACCTACATATCCTATAATACCACACATAATTTTGTCCTTTCTGCTAAATCCTTAAGACAGCGCACTTAAAATAAAATCTGCCAAACGATGCGCCTCTTTTTCCAAAACTGCCTGATCTTTGCCCTCTAACATAACGCGAATTAAAGGTTCGGTGCCGGACGGACGAATGAGCACTCTTCCCTCGCCGCAAAGCGCCTGCTCTACTTTTTCGATTTCTGCCTGAATTTCGGCATTTTCATGAAATGCCTGTTTCTTTTCATTGTCCACGCGCGCGTTTACAATCACCTGCGGCAAAACTTTCATAATGCCTGCAAGCTCGCTCATGCGCTTGCCGGATTTTTTTAAGATGTCCAATAATTTCAGTGCGGAAACCAAACCGTCACCGGTGGTGTTATACTGTAAAAAGATAACATGACCGGACTGTTCACCGCCCAAAACTTCGCCTGTTTTCTGCATTTGCTCCAAAACATAGCGGTCGCCCACAGCGGTCTGTTTAATTTGGAATCCGTTTTCTTTTGCCGCAATGGAAAGGCCTAAATTGCTCATAACCGTTGCGACAACCGTATTGTTCACAAGTTCGCCGCGGCGAAGCATTTCTTTGGCGCAGATTGCCATAATCTGGTCGCCGTCTACCACACAGCCGTTTTCGTCTACCGCAAGCATACGGTCGCCGTCGCCGTCAAAAGCCACGCCCGCGTCGCATTTTTCTTTTTTAACCGTTTCGCAAAGCTGCTCCAAATGCGTTGAGCCGCAGTTTTTGTTGATGTTTGTGCCGTTCGGCTTGTCCGAAAGAATCACAAGCTCCGCACCAAGCTCGGAAAGCGCACGGACAGAGGTGACGGAGGTTGCGCCGTTTGCGCAGTCAACCGCAATCTTCAGCCCGCTTAAATCCGTTTTTGCCGTGCTTTTGGCAAACTCGATGTAGTCGCGCGCACCTGTTTCCAGCTCGGTTACCCTGCCGATTTCCGCGCCCGATTTCACATACTCGGGATTATCCAGCTTGTCGTTCAAAATAAGGTCCTCAATTTCGTCCTCCACAGCGTCGGGCAGTTTAAATCCCTCATAATTAAAGAATTTAATGCCGTTATACTCCATGGAATTGTGCGAAGCGGAGATTACAACGCCCGCCTCAGCTTTGTATTTTCGCGTAAGATAAGCAACCGCGGGTGTGGGCACAACACCCACCCGAACCACGTTTGCGCCGGACGAACAAATGCCGGCAATTAAAGCAGCCTCTAACATATCGCCCGAAACGCGTGTATCTTTGCCGATTAAAATGGTCGGCACTTCCTTGCTGTGACGTGTGAGCACAATGGCACCCGCCTTACCCACTTTGTACGCAAGCGAGCAGGAAAGCTCTGTTCCCGCAACGCCGCGAACACCGTCAGTTCCAAACAATTTACCCAATTTCCAACAATCCTCTCTATCGATTATTGCCCGTCACCGTCTGCGGCGCCGGCCTTATCATAAGCAAAAATAACGCTTACCTCGCTTGTTTCGCACGTCACCCCTGTCGGAAGACGAAGCTTTGCCGCAACAGTGCCCGCCTCTTCGGGAATCACGCTGCGCAAAACAGGCTCGGTTTCGATTTTATCAATGCTGTCCACATCTGATTTTTTACCCTTTATAACCACATTTTCCGGCTGTGCCGAAACACTGTGTCCTGTCCGCGACAGGTCTACCTCACCGTCTAATACAATCTGGACGGGAACGGTTTTTTCTTTTATGATTTCGACGTCTGCCCACACTTCTGTTGTGCTGACCGTTAATTTGTTCGATGTGATTTCCTGGCCGTTTGCGTCCACCAGTTTTAAGGGGAAGCTGCCCGAAATATCATCAGTTACGTTGTTTAAATCAATCTCCGCAACGGCTTTTGCAATTTTTTGCAGCGTGTTTTCGGGGCCCTCCACCGTTACCGATGTGGTGGAAAGCGAAACATCGCCCATTTCGTAGCCGTCCGGCAGATTATTTATGAATTTTGCCTCTACATCGCGTTTGTTTTTCACGATATAGTCTGCCTGAACCTGAATGGTTGCAGGCGTTATGGTTTCAACCGAAACACCCGCACGGTCAACCGTTGCCGCAAGCGAAATTTCATACGTTCCGGGCTTGTTGATCTGCGACATGTCCGCCGTAACCGACACGTCCCGCATGGTGACAAGCGAAGCCTCGGACAATCGTCCGAAAATTTTAACGTCCGCCGTTTCGTTTGATGCCGATATAATTTTAAGCCCTGCGCCGTCCATCGTTTCGGTATTCACATACGAAACCGCAACGCCGCGGATAACGTTTGCCGTCTGCGGATTTCGCTCGCTGATGACAACCATCCAAAGCGCAACCGCTATGAAAAATGATAAAACAAACAAAACCTTGTCATTCCGAAAAAGATTGGTAAAACGGTTCATGCGTCACGACCTCCTTTTCTGGAAAACAGCTTTCTGCGCCGCGCCTGCTCTTCGGGAAGCGTAATTAACAGTTTAGAAAGAGCGCGTTTTAAACTGTCACGGTCGTAATTTCTCGTCAGCATGCCTTTCCGCGCAATGGAAATTTTGCCTGTTTCCTCCGAAACCACAATGACAATCGCATCGGAATACTCGGACATGCCGAGTGCCGCGCGGTGCCTTGTTCCAAGCTCAGACGGCAGCGCGGTGTTTTGCGTAAGCGGCAAAAGACAGCCCGCCGCTTTAATCCGATTATTCGAAATGACAACCGCACCGTCGTGCAGCGGTGTTTTCGGATAGAAAATATTGCCCAGGACTTCTTTTGTAATCACGCAGTCAAGCTTCGTTCCCGTGGCAACCACATCATTTAAACGTGATTTACGCTCAAGCACAATCAGCGCACCCGTTTTGGTTGCGGACATCGCCTGACAGGCGTCTGCAATTTCAGTAATGGCGTTTTCAGTGTCCTCACGGCTCTGTTCGCCGCCCGCAAAAGGGAAAAAGTCGCCCACACTGGTGGTGCCCACCTTTTCGAGGGCATGGCGAAGCTCGGGCTGGAAGATGATAACCAGCGCCAAAAGTCCGACCTCAATGGTTTTGCTCAGCACAAAATTAACCACATTTAAGTTAAACCATGCCGACAGCTGCAGTGCCGCAACAATGACAATAATACCGCGCAAAAGCTGAACGGCGCGGGTTTCTTTCACCACTTTAATCAGCCAGTAAATAACGAAAGTGATGATGATTATATCGATCAAATCATTTATTTTAAACACATTTATGTAGCTGGTAAAAAAGCGAAGCAGTTTTTCCATCTATCATTCTCCCGTCTGCTGCAAAATGCAGCACAATCGTTTGTTCGGTTTCTTTTTCGGGCACTTGATTACAGTGCCCGAAATACAACTTCTGTATTATGATTATTATACACTAAAAGAGGGGGTCATGTCAATAATATTTAGAAACTTTTCCACCTCGGTCAATGTGTTAAAATAAGACAAACTTGCCCGCACCGCCCCTGTTTTTACGGTGCCGAGGGTTTTGTGCGCAAGGGGCGCGCAGTGCAGCCCGCTTCTGACGCAGATTTTGTGCTTTTCGGACATAAAATCCGAAAACGCCACAGAATCGGTGTTTTCTACCGTAAACGCAACCGCCGGGGCGGTGTTTTCAAACACAGGGCTTAAAAGATGAACTTTTGGAATTGCGGCAAGCCCCTGTTTTAAAGCGCGGTTTAAATTTTCGGTTATGCCGCTGTTTAGCTGCTTTGCGGCAAATGCCGCACCCTCTGCAAGCCCCGCAAAACCCACGCCGTTTAAAGTGCCGCTTTCCAGCGCCTCCGGCATTAAATCAGGCTGGGTGTAGCTTTCGGACATAAAGCCGGTGCCGCCCTCAATCAAGGAATTTAATTTAAGCCCTTTTCTGACATATAAAAAGCCCGTTCCCTGCGGTCCGAATAACCCTTTATGCCCCGCGGCCGCGAGCATGTCTATGCCCGAAACCGAAAGAGGAAGGTGTCCTGCCGTCTGGGACGCGTCCACAAGCAGCAAAAGCCCCGCATCGTGTGCGGCCTTTTTATATCCTTCCAAATCCGCAATCACACCGTTTACGTTAGACGCATGATTTACAATCAGCATTTTTGTTTCGGGGTGCACCAACGACAGTGCATTTTCGGGCGATGTGCACACCGAATACGCACAGGTTTTGTGCACCGGCCGCAGCACCGAATTGTGCTCGAAACACGTGATAATCGCATGGTCATTCGGCTTTAAAACGCCTTTAATTGCGGTGTTCAGTGCCATTGTGGCGGACGGCATAAGCACAATTTCTTCGGGCGAAGCACCGATTAAATTTGCCAAAACCTCACGGCATTTATAAACCGCGTCCCCCGCCCTTAAGGACAGAAAATGCCCGCCGCGCCCGGGATTGCCGCCCAAAAGAAACATATATTCGTTCATGGCGCGCATAACCGACGGCGGCTTTACAAAGGTTGTCGCCGCATTATCCAAGTAAATCATAGGTGCCGTCCCCCTTTCGGCGGTACACGCCAAAGGTTTTCAGCATCAGCATATCAATAATCGCAAGTGTATTTTTCAAATCCCGCATTTTCACGCGAACCATAAAACTGCATCCTTTTTTGGAAAGAGCGGCGGGCGTGTGCCCGATGACGCAGGTGATTCCGCGCTTTTCGCACTCTTTTTCAACCCGCTTGGCATAGGTGACGGAGGAAACAATGATAATGGCATACTCCATAGAATTTTCAAAGCCTTTCCGCCTGCATACTGTTGTTTTTGCCGTATTTTTGCGCCCGCCGCAGGCGGGCGGAGCGCCTTTAAAGGAACGCTTTGCTTTGCTGCAAGGCAAGGCGTTCCCTTTATTATTCTATGCGCTGCCGCCAAAAACCGTGTTTCTCTGCACCTATGCTACCTGCCGAAAATCGGTGTGAAATATCGGTTTTGCTCCTCGTCAATTCCCACAATCCACGCGCCGCTTGAAAAGCGTGCCGCCTCGCACAGCAAAGGAAAAGGGTGCTCGTCTTTTCCGATTCGGCAGGGGACGGCAAACAGTTTTCCGCCCGTAACCTCCCGCACGAAAGCCGTTTTCGGAATACATTCCTCTAATGTACACTTTGGTTGAAAATCTTCTTTTTTAAATACAATGTCCGAAACCAAAATTTCGTCCGGACCGCAAACCGCCATTCTGCTTGCCATTTTCAATCAGCCTCCCGAACCATTTTATGCGGGACGGTTGATAAAAATTAAAAAAGGAACTGCGTTTGCAGTTCCTTT
>CAKSHV010000071.1 GCA_934457515.1 uncultured Clostridia bacterium | reverse complement strand
TACTTGCTGTCCGACATTAAATTTTTCACAATCCGCTCGAAGTGGTAGTGAATCAGGTCAAGGGACAGGGTGTGTATGCCGGGAGAGGGAAAGGTCGATTCGTTAATTAAGTTATAATAAAACGAAGACGCCGTTCCGTATATGTCAATCCATTTATACGTAAAGGTTTTGGTTCTCGGTGTTATGGTCGCACCGGTGTTCATGGTTCTGTAGCAAAAAACGTCGCCGGGTTTTAGAATATAAAGCTTGTCCTCTATAATCACTTCGCCCTCGCCGCCGCACACAAACATAAACACAAATCCGCGGTGCTTCCATTTAATGGAGTTGTAGGTTTCAAAAATGGTTGCGCTGCCGCAGTTAACCACGCCCAGCGGAATATTTTGCACTTCCGTATACACAGGCTTTGTAATTTCTGCGTGGCGCATCTCATCCATATGCTGAATAAAAACATTTTTCATAAGTATACTTCGCCCCTTTTTCTTAGTATATCATAATTTTTGTAAAAAGGGAATAGATTTTATAAAATAAAATTTATGTAAAATAGGAAAAGGGCAGTATGTTACAATTGTGTTAAAAATGGCGGCAATGCGGTTGACTTTGCCCCGTTTGTGTGATACTATAATTATATACGTAAAAGAAAAGGGGAGCGCATTGTGCCGGACTGGAAAGAAAATAAATATGTGAAAATATCCCTATGCGCCTTTGCGGTGATTGCCGCCTCGGTGCTTTTGGTGCTGGTTGCCATGAATTTGGGGCTGATTATGCACTGGCTCGGACTGCTTTTGGATATTGTTGCGCCGTTTTTGTGGGGATTTTTCTTTGCTTATATTTTAAATTATCCTTACAAATGGCTGCTGCGCGTTATAAACAAAATTCCGAAGCTCAGTCAAAAAATGTCGGACGGGGCAAAGCGCGGCACGGCGGTTTCTGTTTTATACGCGGTGTTTATCGCGCTGACGGGTCTGTTTTTCTATGCCGTTGTGCCGCAGATTGTGAAGGCGATTGCGGATTTTGTGGAGGTTTTGCCCTCTTACATCGATTATGTTTCGGTTTCGTTCCAAACCTTCTTGTTTAAATATTTAGAGCGGTTTGACATGTCGATGGACGATACCTATGCGGTTTTAACCGAAATCGGAAAACGGCTTACCGGTAATTTTGACATTACAAACATCGTAAGCAGCACGCTGGATATGGCGCTTGCCGCCTCGGTTAAACTGAAAAACATCTTTTTGGGGCTGATTGTTTCCATTTACTTTTTGCTGGATAAAGATAAGTTTGGCATAAGCTGCAAAAAAATGCTGTATGCTGCCGTACCGAAAGAAACGGGCGATAAAATTATGCTGCGTCTTGCCTTTGCGGACAAAACATTCGGCAGCTTTTTCATTTCCAAAGTGGTGGATTCCGCCATCATCGGCGTGATGAACTATATTTTCATGGCGGTTATGAAAATGGAATACGCGGTTTTGATTTCGGTTCTGGTGGGCGTGACCAATGTGATTCCGTTCTTCGGACCGTTTATCGGCGCGATTCCCGCCATTTTCCTGCTGGTTTTGGTCAACCCCTGGCACGCGCTGATTTTCACGATATTCATCATCATTCTGCAGCAGTTTGACGGAAACTATTTGGGGCCCAAACTCATGGGCGATTCCATGGGTATCCGTGCGGTTTTTGTTGTGTTTGCGGTTATCGTGGGCGGCGGATTGTTCGGCGTTTTGGGCATGTTTATCGGCGTTCCGCTGTTTGTTGTGCTTTATTCTCTGTTTGCCGAGGCGGTGCGTGACCGATTAAAGAAAAAAGAGATCAATGTTTCGGACATCACGATTCAGTCCATTTCGGCTGAAAATGATGCGGAAAAATAAATAAAACGACAAAAATCCCTGCCGAAAGGCAGGGATTTTTTGATTATGTTTGCGGCGAATTCGTGCCATTCTTAATTTACGATTTTGCGTTCCGGGCATTTTTTACGTTTTTGGAGGGAATAGGAAAAAATGTTCAGAACGGACAAACCTAGGGCATAAACAGACGGAACTCAATATGCCTTTTGCTTGAAAAATTAAAGTCTTTTTAACTTGTCGTCCTTGATAGGCGGCAAGCCTATCTTCGTCCTCCGCATTAAATATCCAAATAATTTTTCTGAGCAAAAGGTCAGAGAGTTTAAAAAGAGAAAATTTAGATATAAGGCAAAGAAAATTCAAAAACAATACTGGCGTATGTTTGCAGGATTTTCTGCAGCATTATGCGAAATTTTCCTTTTTAAACCATGTTGCGTTCCGTCTGCTTATGCCCCTGCCCGAAGGCGTATGCATATACTCCGAGAGGTGAAGTTTGTTCGCAGCAAAAGGCATTTAAATTAGAAAAATCGAATATATGAGATTTTTCTACTATAATTTCGCCTTGGTTTTACAGCAAAACTATGCTATTCTTAAATTGCCTTTTTGCATTCCGGGCAATTTTTACATTCCCTAATTTAATAAAAAAGGCAAAACCAATGAAAAAGAAAGTATATATACTTGAAATATTCGGAAAAATATGTTACAATAAACAATAATGGGTTTTTATATGGTTTTGGTTAAGTCCAAAACAAAAAAGCGTGCAATTAAAGGAGAAAAAACATGGATTATACGAAGCTGGGAGAGCTTTTGTTCCCGCACATTCAAAAAACACCGCAGGACTATTTTGAAATGTATCCGAAACGCAGTCTGCCCGAGGGGGCAAAGGTAACGCGTTTTGCCCCGTCGCCCACAGGATTTCTGCACATCGGCGGTCTGTTCGCTGCGCTCATATCCGAGCGAATGGCACACCAAAGCGGTGGCGTTTTCATGCTGCGCATTGAAGACACCGACAAAAAACGCGAGGTGAAAGACGGCGTAAGCGGTATTATAGACGGTTTAAAGCATTTCGGTATTGTGCCGGACGAGGGGTTTGTTACAAAAGACAAACAGGTCGGCAACTACGGCACCTATTTGCAGTCCGCCCGCGCCGAAATCTATCAGGCATTTGCCAAAGATTTGGTTTTAAAAGGTTTGGCATATCCCTGTTTTTGCACCGAAGAAGAAATTTCGGCAATCCGTGAAAAGCAGGAGGCAGAAAAGGAGCTTCCCGGCTACTACGGGAAATATGCTGCATGCCGTAATTTAAATTTTGAACAAATTGAAGAAAAGATTAAGGCGGGCATGCCCTATGTGCTGCGCTTAAAATCGCCCGGCAGCGCAGACAAGCGCATTTCGTTTAAGGACGGCATCCGCGGCACCATCGAAATGCCCGAAAACATTGTGGATGTGGTGCTTTTGAAAACGGACGGGATTCCGACCTATCATTTTGCGCACGCGGTGGACGATACCCTCATGGGCACAACCCACGTAATCCGCGGCGACGAGTGGATTTCCTCCGTTCCGATTCATTTGCAGCTGTTTTACTGCATGGGCTTAAAGCCCCCGAAATATGCGCATATTGCGCCGATTATGAAAGAGGAAAACGGAGGAAAACGCAAAATTTCCAAGCGCAAAGACCCCGAGGCTTCGGTGACATACTACAGCGCGGAGGGCTATCCCACAGACGGCGTGACCGAATATCTGTTAAATCTTGCAAACTCCAATTTTGAAGATTTCAGACGGCAGAACCCCAAAGCACCCTGGCAGGATTTTCCCCTTGCCATGAACAAAATGAGCAAGTCCGGCTGTCTGTTTGATTTGGTAAAGCTGCATGACATCTGCAAAAACGTGATTGCGTCGTGGACGGCGGAGCGTGTGGCAGCCGAGGCAACTGCCTGGGCGAAAGAATTTGACGAAGAGTTATACGGTCTGCTTTCGCGCGATATGAAATACACCGAAACGCTGTTTTCATTTGACCGAAACCCCGACAAACCCCGAAAAGACATCGGCAAGTGGAGCGAAGTGAAAGGCGCGTTTTCCTACATGTTCCCCGAGCTGTTTAAGCCCGAGTACGAACTGCCGCAGAATTTGGACAAGACGGACATGAAACGCATTGCAGAGCAGTATGCGGATTTGTATGACCCGGATTTAGATAAAAACGAGTGGTTTAATGCCATGAAAGATTTGGCAGAAGAGGTTGGTTTTGCCCGCGAGGTGAAAGAATATAAGAAAAATCCCGAGGCGTTTAAAGGGCACGTGGGCGACATCAGCTCGGTTATCCGTGTGGCGGTAACCGGCAGAATGAAAAGCCCTGACCTGCACGGCATTTTAAAGGCGCTCGGCAAGGACGAGGTTAAACGCCGCATCAAAATGTTTGCGGAAAGCCTTGCATAATAACGGCACGGAAAGGAAGAGTTTGAAAAATGGAAGAAATGACGAATTTTATTATAGAGGCGATTGACGAGGATTTGAAAGAGGGCGTGTACGACCGCGTGCAAACCCGTTTCCCGCCCGAGCCGAACGGCTATCTGCACATCGGTCACGTGAAGGCGATTAATATCGACTTTTCCATGGCAAAAAAATACGGCGGAACCTGCAATCTGCGTTTGGACGACACAAACCCCACCAAAGAAGATGTGGAGTATGTGGACTCGATTAAAGAAGACATTGAATGGCTGGGCTTTAAGTGGGACAAGGTGCTTTTCGCGTCCGACTACTTCCCGGTGATTTACGACTGCGCGATAAAGCTTATCAAAAAAGGCAAGGCATATGTGTGCGATTTAACGCCCGAACAGATGCGCGAATACCGCGGAACGCTGTACAAGCCCGGCATTGAAAGCCCCTACCGCAACAGAAGTGTGGAGGAAAACCTAAACTTGTTTCAGCGCATGACGGACGGCGAATTTGAAACGGGTTCTAAGGTTTTGCGCGCCAAAATCGACATGGCGTCTGGCAATTTAAACATGCGCGACCCGATTATTTACCGCGTTTTGAAAGCGCACCACCACCGCACGGGCGACAAATGGTGTGTGTATCCCATGTATGATTTTGCGCACCCCATTTCGGATGCGGCGGAGGGGGTTACCCACTCTCTTTGCTCTTTGGAGTTTGAAGACCACCGCCCGCTGTATGACTGGGTTTTGAAAGAATGCGAATTTGAACATCCGTCGCGCCAGATTGAATTTGCGCGTCTGAACTTAAACTACACGTTAACCAGCAAAAGAAAGTGCTTAAAGCTTGTAAAAGACGGCATTGTGGACGGTTGGGACGACCCGAGAATGTCTACCATTTGCGGCATGAGAAGACGCGGCTATCCTGCAGAAGCACTGGTTGATTTTGTAAACCGCGTGGGCGTTTCGAAGGCCTATTCGGTTGTGGACTTTTCATTGCTCGAGGCTTGCGTGCGCGAGAATTTAAATCAGCACGCGCCGCGTGCCATGGCGGTTTTCCACCCCTTGAAGGTAACTATTGACAACTATCCGGACGGCGCGTCCGAAATGCTTGAAGTGGATATTAACCCGAACGACGAAAGCGCGGGCAAAAAACAAATTTCGTTTTCCAAGGATTTGTATATCGAGCAGGACGACTTTATGGAAGTGCCCGTAAAAGGCTATAAGCGTTTAACGCCCGACAACGAGGTTCGCTTAAAGGGCGCATACTTCATTAAGGTAAAAGAAATCGTAAAAGACGGGGACGGAAACGTTACCGAGCTGATTTGCACCTACGACCCGGCAAGCAAAGGCGGCAATTCGCCGGACGGCAGAAAAGTAAAGGGCACCATTCAGTGGGTGGACGCAAACAATGCTTTAAGCGCTGATGTAAACATGTACGAACGCCTGTTTTTAACCTCCAACCCCTCGGGCGAGGACGGCGAAACCGACATTATGGAAAATTTAAATCCGAATTCCTTAACGGTTTTGAAAGACTGCAAAATGGACGCGGATTTGTCAAATGCCGCACCGGGCACCACGTTCCAGTTCATGCGAAACGGCTATTTCACGGTTGACAAATATTCCACCCCCGAAAAACCGGTGTTTAATTTAACCGTAACCCTTAAGGATTCGTTTAATGTAAAATAAGCGGCAAAAAAACCGAAAAATATAATCTTGCCCGCCGATCACGGCGGGAAGAAAGGCAGGAAACAAAATGAAAGGCGAAAAATTTTATATAACCACCGCCATTGCGTACACCTCCCGCAAGCCGCATGTCGGCAATACCTACGAGGTGGTTTTAACCGATGCGATTGCGCGCTATAAACGCCAAAAAGGCTATGACGTGTTTTTCTTGACAGGCACCGACGAGCACGGCATTAAAATTCAGGAGATTGCGGAAGAGGCAGGCATCACGCCGAAAGCGTATGTAGACGGCGTTGCGGGCGAAATCCGCAAAATCTGGGATTTGATGAACACAACGTATGATAAATTTATACGCACCACCGACGAGGACCATGTCCGTGCCGTGCAGAAGATTTTTAAAAAATTCTATGACCAGGGCGATATTTACAAGGGCGAGTATGAGGGCTTGTACTGCGTGCCCTGTGAAACATTTTTCACCGAAAGTCAGTTGAAAGACGGAAAATGCCCCGACTGCGGCAGAGAAGTGAAACCCGCAAAGGAAGAGGCTTATTTCTTCAAAATGAGCAAGTATCAGGATCGGCTTATGGAATACATCGAGTCGCACCCCGAATTTATTCAGCCCGAATCGCGCAAAAGAGAAATGGTCAACAACTTCTTAAAACCGGGACTTCAAGACCTGTGCGTGTCCAGAACATCGTTTACATGGGGCGTTCCGGTTGAGTTTGACGATAAGCATGTCATATATGTTTGGATAGACGCACTTTCAAACTACATCACGGCGCTCGGCTATTCACCCGACAGTGAATCCGAAACCTTTAAAAAATACTGGCCGGCGGATTTGCATGTTATCGGCAAAGACATTTTGCGATTCCACACCATTTACTGGCCGATTATGCTGATGGCGTTGGGGCTTCCGCTGCCCAAGCAGGTTTTAGGCCATCCGTGGCTGCTGTTTGCCAACGATAAAATGAGCAAATCCAAGGGCAATGTGATTTATGCCGACGATTTGGTAGAGTTCTTCGGCGTTGACGCCGTTCGCTATTATCTGTTGCACGAAATGCCCTATGCCAATGACGGAAATATTACCTATGATATGATTATTTCCCGCTTTAATTCCGAGCTTGCCAATGTTTTGGGCAATCTTGTAAACCGCACGGTTGCCATGAACAACAAATATTTCGGCGGCGTGATTCAGGCGCCTGTTGCAGGT
>CAKSHV010000070.1 GCA_934457515.1 uncultured Clostridia bacterium | reverse complement strand
ATGTAGCCGCGGTTGGTCTTTAAAATATCGGATTTGTTCAAAATCGGAACGATTTGTTCCAAATATTTTTTGGATATATTTTGCCGCTTGGCAATGTCTTTTAGCGAAATATAGCCGTTTTCCTTGTGCTCGGCAAGGTCTAAAAGCATGCGCAGGGCATATCTGCCTTTTGTTGAAATTTTCATTGTTTTCACCTCTTGAATTTCATATACTAATAATACCATATATTTTGTAGGTTTTCAAGTGTTTGTTTCAAAATTGCAAAATAAATGTCAAAAACGGGCACCTTTTAAAAAAAAATACTCTTTTTTAAAAAAGGAAGTTGACATTTTTTGAGTTTTCGTTTATAATAAGAATGTAGTTTAAATATTGAAAAGTTTTCCTGTAACTGACGGATGTGCGGGGCTTACCGCAGGGGAGCAGGGAAGAACAAAAATTGTCGACCGTCTGGGCAGCCCTATCGTTTATTTTAACGGGTTAGGACTGTCCGTTTTTATTCCACTTTATTTTCGGAAACGGAGGAAAGAAAATGAAAAAAGTCGGTATTATTATGGGAAGCGACAGCGATTTGCCGGTTGTTGAAAAGGCGATTACAACTTTAAAGGAACTGTCAGTCCCTTTTGAAGTGCATGTTTTTTCGGCGCACCGAACGCCCGAAGAGGCACGCGTATTTTCAAAAAGCGCAAGAGAAAACGGGTTCGGCGCACTGATTGCGGCTGCCGGCAAGGCTGCGCACTTAGCGGGCGCGATTGCGGCAAACACAACTTTGCCCGTAATCGGAATCCCGGTTAAATCTTCAACCCTCGATGGGCTTGACGCGCTGCTTTCAACCGTGCAGATGCCGTCCGGCATACCGGTTGCAACCGTTGCGATAGACGGCGCGGCAAATGCGGCGCTGCTTGCGGCTGAAATTTTATCGGTCGGCGATGAAGCATTAGCTGCGCGTTTGGACGATTTGCGCGCGGAATCTTCACGAAAAGTGCTTGAAAAAGACAAGGCAATATACGAAAAATATAGGTAAAAACGACACGGCGGATTTTTATAAAATTCGCCGTGCTTTAGCAGAAACTAAAAATTTATTTTAATTAGCGGAAAGAGAGGCTGTTCAGAATGGAAAAAATGGCACAGATGTATGAGGGTAAGGCAAAAAAGGTGTTTGCGACAAATGATGACAACTATTGTATTGTTTCCTACAAGGACGACGCAACCGCATTTAACGGTTTGAAAAAGGGAACCATTGCGGGCAAGGGCGTTGTGAACAACAAAATGTCGAACTATTTAATGCAGCTGCTTGAAAAAGAGGGCATTCCGACTCATTTTGTTGAAGAATTAAACGACCGCGAAACGGTTGTTAAAAAAGTATCCATTGTTCCGCTTGAAGTGATTGTGCGCAACATTGCGGCAGGCTCGTTTTCCAAGCGGTTTGGAGTGGAAGAGGGCACAAAGCTTCTTTGTCCGACGCTGGAATACTGCTATAAAGACGACGCGCTCGGCGACCCGATGGTGAACGATTATCATATTATTGCGTGTGGATGGGCAACCAAAGATGACTTGGACACCATTTCGGGCTATACATTTAAAATTAACGCATTTTTAAAAGATTTCTTTAAGAAAATCAATATTGATTTGGTAGACTTTAAAATTGAATTCGGCAAAACGCCGGACGGCAAAATTATTTTGGCAGACGAAATTTCACCCGATACCTGCCGCTTTTGGGATGCAACCACCCATGAAAAGCTGGACAAAGACCGTTTCCGCAGAGATTTGGGCGGCGTTGAAGAGGCATACAGTGAAATGATGAACAGAATTTTCGGAGGTAATCAATGAGTAATCTCAGAGAAGAATGCGGCGTGTTCGGCGTGTTCAGCCCGCTGAAAACGGATTTGGCAAGCACGGTTTATTACGGTTTATTTGCCCTGCAGCACCGCGGACAGGAAAGCTGCGGTATTGTGGTTAATGACGACGGCGTGTTCAACACGTATAAAGACGTGGGGCTTGTAAACGATGTGTTTGACGCAGACACTCTTTCCAAACTCGGCGAGGGCAATATTGCGGTCGGTCACGTGCGCTACGGCACAACGGGAACGGACGGCAGATTAAACGCGCAGCCCATTGTTGTAAACCACATTAAGGGCAGAATGGCGCTTGCACACAACGGCAACCTAACCAATTCCTATGAGCTTCGGCGCGAGCTGGAATTAAACGGCTCGATTTTCCACACCACAAGCGACACGGAAGTTATTTCTTATATTATCACGCGCGAGCGGTTAAACGCACCGACCATTGAAGAGGCGGTAAGCCGCGCGATGGACCGCATTTTGGGTGCGTATTCTTTGGTGATTATGTCGCCCTCGAAATTAATTGCGGTGCGCGACCCGAACGGATTCCGTCCCCTTTGCTACGGAAAAACAGAGGACGGCAGCTTTGTTGTGGCATCCGAGAGCTGTGCTTTGGACGCGGCGGGCGCTTCGTTTATCCGCGATTTGGAGCCGGGCGAGGTTCTGGTCTTTTCCAAAGACGGTGTGAAAAGCATAACCGAGCACTGCGGGAAAAGAAAGCAGTCTACCTGCGTGTTTGAATACATTTATTTTGCCCGTCCCGATTCGGTGATAGACGGCTGCTCGGTTCATTCGGCGCGCTTGCGTGCAGGTGCATTTTTGGCGCTTGAACACCCCGTACAGGCGGACATCGTCATCGGCGTTCCCGATTCGGGAATTGACGCGGCAATCGGATTTTCCCGCCAGTCGGGTATTCCGTACGGAATCGGTTTCATCAAAAACAAATATATCGGCAGAACCTTTATTTCACCGGGGCAGAAAAGCCGCGAAAATAAGGTGAAAATCAAGTTAAATCCCGTGTCCGAAACGGTTTCGGGCAAGCGTGTGGTTTTAATCGACGATTCGATTGTGCGCGGCACAACAAGCGCCAGAATTGTAAAACTTCTGCGCGAGGCGGGTGCGTTAGAGGTGCACATGCGCGTTTCGGCGCCGCCTTTTGTAAATCCCTGCTATTACGGTACGGATATCGATTCAAAAGACAGCTTGATTGCGTGCAACCATACATTAGATGAAATTAAAAACATTATCGGCGTGGACAGCATTGGGTATTTAAGTGTGGACAATGTAACGAAAATTGCCCAGGGCGAGGGCTGCAAGGGATTTTGCACCGGCTGTTTCGGCACGGAGTATCCGGCAGAGGTTCCCACAAACACCGCCAAAAGCCGTTTTGAGCGGAAAATTTCGGAAAGCGAGGACTAAGAATGAAAAGTTTCAGCGAAAGTTATAAAGAGGCGGGCGTGGACATCACCGCCGGCTACAAAGCGGTTGAACTGATGAAAAAGCACATTGCACGCACCATGACAGCGGGCGCGCTTTCGGACATCGGCGGGTTCGGCGGTTTGTTCGAGCTGGATTTAACCGGGATTTCAAAACCCGTTCTGGTCAGCGGAACGGACGGCGTGGGCACAAAGCTGAAAATGGCGTTTTTAATGGACAAGCACGACACGGTCGGCATTGACTGTGTTGCCATGTGCGTAAACGATATTATCTGCTGCGGTGCAAAGCCGCTGCTGTTTTTGGACTATATTGCGGTCGGCAAAAACTATCCCGAAAAAATTGCACAGATTGTGTCGGGCGTAGCAGAGGGCTGCGTGCAGTCGGGTGCGGCGTTAATCGGCGGCGAAACGGCTGAAATGCCGGGATTTTATCCGGTTGATGAGTATGATTTGGCAGGCTTTTCGGTCGGCGTTGTGGACAAGAATAAAATTTTAAACAATAAGACCGTTAAAAAAGGCGACGTGATTATCGCGCTGCCCTCAAGCGGCGTTCATTCCAACGGCTTTTCGCTTGTGCGCAAGGTGTTTGACGTGGAAAATGCCGATATAAAAGCGAAAAACAAATTTTTGGGTGCATCGGTCGGCAAAACTCTGCTTACGCCTACCAAAATTTACGTTAAACCCATGCTGGCGCTGTTCGAGGCAATGGAGGTCAAAGCCGTTTCACACATCACGGGCGGCGGTTTTTACGAAAACATTCCGAGAAGCATTCCGAAAGGATATTCCGCAAAAATTGAAAAAAGCGCGGTTCGCGTACTGCCCATTTTTGATTTGATTGCAAAGGTCGGCAATATTCCGGAGCGCGACATGTTTAACACCTTTAACATGGGCGTTGGCATGAGCGTTGTGGTTGCAAAAGAAAATGCGGACAAGGCGATTGAAATATTAAAAGCAAACGGCGAAGACGCCTATATTATGGGCGAAGTGACCGAGTCGGACGAGGGTGTTGTTTTATGTTAAATAAAGTAAACATTGCCGTTTTGGTTTCGGGCGGCGGAACGAATTTGCAGGCTTTGATTGACGCGCAGCAAAGCGGCATAATCAAAAGCGGCGAAATTAAAATCGTGATTTCAAATGTCGAGGGCGCCTACGCGTTGGAGCGCGCAAAAAAGAACGGCATTTTAACGGCGGTTGTCCGCAAAAAAGAGTATGGCGACGGTTTTGAAGATAAACTCATTTCCGTTTTAAAGGAAAATAATATCGATTTAATTGTGCTTGCGGGCTTTATGAGCATTTTAAGCACAAAATTTGTGAAAACCTTTGAAAACCGCATTATCAATGTGCATCCGTCCCTCATTCCGTCCTTTTGCGGAAAAGGGTTTTACGGTCTTAAAGTGCACGAGGCGGCGCTTGAGTATGGCGTGAAAGTGACAGGTGCGACGGTGCATTTTGTAAACGAAATCCCGGACGGCGGCGAAATTATTCTGCAGAAAGCGGTTGCCGTTTATAAAAACGACACGCCTCAGTCATTGCAGGCGCGTGTTATGCGCAAGGCGGAGTGGCAGATTCTTCCGAAAGCCGCCGAGCTGATTTCCCAAAAAATAGCAAAGGAGAAAGAAAATGAACGTGTATGAACCTCTTTGCCTGAACAAAATTTTAAGTGAAAATCCATATCCCGGCCGCGGAATTGTCATTGGTGCGAGCGAGGACGGGGAAAAAGCGGTTTTTGCCTATTTTATTATGGGCAGAAGCGAAAACAGCCGCAACCGCATTTTTGAGGAAAAGGGCGAAACGGTGACGATATATCCATTTGACGAGAGCAAGGTGGAGGACCCGTCGCTGATTATTTACTCGCCGGTGCGCCGTTTTGAGAACAAAATCATTGTGACAAACGGCGACCAGACCGACACGGTTTACGATTTTTTAAAGACGGGAAAAACCTTTGAGCAGGCACTGTCCACCCGTGCTTTTGAACCGGACGCGCCGAATTTTACGCCGCGAATCAGCGGCATTTTAGAGTTTGAAGACAGTAAGTTTACATACAAAATGAGCATTTTAAAAAGCGGTGACGAAAACGGAACGGTTTGCAACCGCTACACATTTTCCTATGCGCCTGTTTTAGGCATCGGTCATTTTATTCACACGTATCTTACCGACGGCAACCCGATTCCAACCTTCTGCGGCGAGCCCGAGCGCGTGAAAATAAGCGGAGATATTGATGCGTTTACAGCAAATATTTGGGAGAATTTAAACGAAAACAACAAAATTTCGCTTTATACCCGCTTTATCGATTTAAAGACAGGAGAAAGCGAAAGCCGCATGATAAATAAGCACGGGAGGGCAAGTAAATGAAAGAATTTGAATTAAAATACGGCTGCAATCCGAACCAAAAGCCGGCAAGAATTTACATGGAGGACGGCTCGGATTTACCAATCGAAATCTTAAACGGCAAGCCGGGTTATATCAATTTTTTAGACGCGTTTAACAGCTGGCAGCTGGTTAAAGAATTAAAAAATGCGCTGTCCATGCCCGCAGCGGCTTCTTTTAAGCATGTCAGTCCCACCTCGGCGGCAGTCGGGCAGCCGTTGCCGGAATCGCTTAAAAAAGCGTGTTTCGTAGACGACATCGAAGGGCTTGACGATTCTCCCTTAGCGTGTGCCTATGCGCGTGCGCGCGGAACCGACAGAATGAGCTCGTTCGGTGATTTTATTGCGTTATCTGATGTATGCGACAAAACAACCGCCCTTTTAATCAAGCGCGAGGTGTCGGACGGCATTATCGCCCCCGGCTATACCGACGAGGCGCTTGAAATTCTAAAATCCAAGCGCAAGGGCGGCTATAATATTGTTAAAATCGATGAAAATTATATTCCCCGGGAAATAGAAACAAAACAGGTGTTCGGCGTGACGTTTGAGCAGGGCAGAAACAATTTTAAAATTGATAAAGCACTGCTTTCCGATTTGGTAACCGAAAACAAAACGCTGCCGGACAGCGCAAAGCGCGACTTAATCATTGCGCTGATTACCTTAAAATACACCCAGTCCAACTCGGTTTGCTATGCGGCAGACGGGCAGGCAATCGGCGTGGGCGCGGGGCAGCAGTCCAGAATCCACTGCACCCGTCTTGCGGGCAACAAGGCAGACATCTGGCATTTGCGCCAGCACGAAAAGGTGCTGAATCTGCCCTTCCTTGCTTCCTGCGGCAGACCCGAGCGGGACAACTGCATAGACGTTTACATTTCGGATGATTCAGAGGATGTTTTGGCGGACGGCGTTTGGCAGAACTTCTTCTCCGAAAAACCGGAGCCGCTTACCAAAGAGGAAAAAAAGGCGTATTTATCTCAAATCCACGGCGTGGCTTTGGGTTCGGACGCATTCTTTCCGTTTGACGACAACATCGAGCGTGCGGCGCGAAGCGGCGTTTCCTATATTGCACAGCCCGGCGGCTCGATTCGTGACGACATTGTAATCAAGGCGTGCAACGAAAAGGGTATTGCCATGGCATTTACGCACATGCGCCTGTTCCACCACTAAACTTTAAAAAGGAGTTTAAACAAAATATGCGAGTTTTAGTAATCGGCGGCGGCGGCCGCGAGCACACCATTATAAAGAAATTAAAGGAAAGCAAAAAGGTGACCGAAATTTTTGCACTGCCCGGCAACGGCGGCATTGCATATGACGCGACGTGTGTGCCGATTTCGGCAACCGATGCGGACGCAATTGTTCGCTTTGCGAAAGAAAACAACATAGAATACGCGGTTGTTGCGCCCGACGACCCGCTGGTTTTGGGCGTGGTGGACCGTTTGGAGGAAATCGGTGTTCCGTGCTTCGGACCGAACAAAAATGCGGCAATTATTGAAGGCAGCAAAATTTTCTCCAAAGATTTAATGAAAAAATACAACATTCCGACAGCGGCATACGAAGTGTTTACCGATATGGACAAAGC
>CAKSHV010000069.1 GCA_934457515.1 uncultured Clostridia bacterium | reverse complement strand
TCGTTCAGTTCGGTAATTAAAATGTAAGCGTATTCCGTATTTTCCCGATAAGGACAAAACAGCGTGTAGTTGTTAAACGCCTTATTTAAACTGCCGACAACAAGCGTTTTTGGCAGATTTAAAATGTGTATAATTCTGTCTAAGTCAATCATTTTGTTTTCTGAATGACCGCATAGGTGTTTTTGGTATATCCGCACGCGTTTGCCTCGTCGAAATCGATGTGTACATCATCATGAAACCTGTCGCTTATGCGCACGATTGTGTCGTCAAAAATCAATGGACGGTCGGAAAACAGCTTAACGCGCACGCTTTCTTTGTCCGAAACGCCGAAACGCTTGGCGGACTTAGGCGTTAAATGAATGTGCCGCTTGGCAATGATGACGCCCTTGGCAGTAGAAAGCTTTCGCCCGTTGGCGCAGATGGTTATGCCGGGGGTGTCCTTTGTATCGCCGCTTAAGCGAATCGGCGGGTTGATTTTCAGTATACGCGCGTCCGTCATGGAAATTTCCGCCTGCGTTTCGGGGCGGACAGGCCCTAATATGGCAACGTTTTTAATCACGCCGCCCGGCGTCATCAGGTCAACCCGCTCTTTGCAGGCAAACTGTCCCGGCTGCGACAAATCTTTTGCCTTTTGGAACACGTAGTTTTCGCCGAACAGAAAATCTGCGGCGTCTTGTGACAGGTGTACGTGTCTGCCCGAGGCTTCAACCTCAATCAGATAGGTTTCTTTTAAAACCGTAAAAATACGGTCTATGACTTGCTGCATGTTTTACCCCTCCTTATCGGCATATTTTCCTGTTAAAACTTTAAACATCATAATCCAGAACAGGGACGAAAGACGGTTTAAGGCGCGAATGATGTCGGTGCGCGAAATATTGTGGTATTCATCTTCAAAGGCGTTAAAGGCAGCAATTTCCGTTTCACGCGTTTTGGTACGCAGAGCGTTTAATTCGCAAACCACTCTTCCGTGCGTGCAGGTGGGCAGAAAATGCCGCATGCCATAGTATTTGCTTGGGTGATGCGAATGGTCGCGCAGTGCGGCGGCATCTAATCCCTGCAAAAAGAATTCGGGCAGAGGTTTGTTTTTCACTTCGCATTGGATGATGTTTCGGGTAAACGTAATAATTTCCTGCAAATCTTCTGCAAGGCGCGGCAGATTAAGCTCGTTTGCCGTTATCTGCGTGAGTAAAATTTGGGATTCCAGGGAATCTAACTTCCCGCGCAGCTGACTCCGCGGATGATTTTTCGGCACTAAGAAATTTGCGTATAAATGGGTCATGTGTTCGGGCTTTTCTTCGGTAAAAAGCCCGTATGCCGTTTGAAATCCTGTGGGCATGTCCGAAACCGAAATGTTGTTATCTTTTAAGAATTCGCGCGCGGACGGCGTTAAAATGTCCTCTTTTTTAACGGATAAAACGCCGCCTTTTTTGATAAGTCCTTTTTCAAATTGCCCGGCTAAAACGTCTTTCGTAATCAGTGCCATTTTAATCACGCTCCGTGGGGCAGAATGTTGTCCACTTCGGTGTGCGGGCGGGGAATCACGTGCACTGCAATCAGTTCGCCGACGCGCTCTGCCGCAGAAGCGCCCGCCTCGGTTGCGGCTTTCACCGCGCCCACATCGCCGCGCACCATAACGGTAACAAGTCCCGAACCGATTTGTTCTTTTCCCACAAGCGCAACGTTTGCGGCTTTCACCATGGCGTCTGCCGCCTCAATCGCGCCGACTAATCCCTTTGTTTCAATCATGCCGAGTGCATTTGTATTTGCCATTTTTATATCCTCCTTAATATTTTTTATTGCATAATTTTTTGAATAACACTTTCCACAATGCTGTAAATGGTATCATCAGTATACCCTATATTGTCTGCTTTATGCGTTTTCAGGTCCGAAAGTTCTCTTAAACCGTAGGCGACACGCTTAATGTTAATCACATCCATCGGCCCGATGTTGTTTGATGACGAGCTGCCGCCTACCGCACCGCACCCTAAGGTAAGAGAGGGAAAGAGCCCTGTTGTTGCACCGATTCCGCCCAAAGACCCCGGAGTGTTGACCAAAATTCTGGACGCCGGTATAGCAAGTGCAAAGCGCCTGATTTCGCTTTCGTCGGTTGTGTGGATGATAAATGTGTGCCCCGCACCCTCAAAATGCAGAATGTCTATGCATTTTTTAAAAATTTCGTCCACGCTATCCTCCACGTAGTAGGCAAGAATTGGCGCCAGTTTTTCGTGAGAAAAGGGAATTGCCGCGCCGACCTTGGTTTCGCGCGCAAGCAAAACGCGCGTGTTTTGCGGAACGTTTTTAAGGTCTGCCAAAGCCGCAATTTCACAGGCGGATTTGCCGACGATGGCGGGGTTCATAGAGCCGTTTGGGCGTAAGATGAACCTGCCGAGCGTTTTGGCGTCCTGCTCGTCTAAAATGCAGCCGCCCTGTTTTTTAATTTCTTCTTCCACTTTTGAAGCGATTGCTTTTTCGGTGATAATGCTTTGTTCGGACGCGCAAATCGTGCCGTTGTCAAAGGTTTTGGAATCGAATATGTGGCGGACGGCAAGTGAAATATCGGCACTTTTTGAAATGTATGCCGGTCCGTTTCCCGCGCCCACGCCGATGGCGGGCTTGCCCGAAGAATATGCCTCACGCACAAGCCCCGGGCCGCCCGTTGCCAAAATCAGCTTGGTTTGGCTGTTTCGCATAAGCTCTTTTGTTCCGTTTAAGGTTGGAATTTCAATGCAGGATATGGCGCCTTTCGGACAGCCCGCCGCCTCGGCGGCGCTTGCAATGCAGCGTACCGTTTCGATAATGCAGTCTTTGGCGCCGGGGTGGGGCGAAAACACAATGGAATTTCCGCCTTTTATGGCAATCTGTGCTTTGAAAATGACGGTGGAGGTTGGGTTGGTGGAGGGGACAATGCCCGCAATCACACCGACGCCCGTGCCGATGTCTAATACCTTTTCCTCTTTGTTATCCCGCAAAATTCCCACCGTTTTTTGATTTTTTATGGCGTTATAGACCGTATCGGACGCAAATTTGTTTTTAACAACCTTGTCCTCCCATTTGCCGAAACCCGTCTCCTGCTGCGCCATTTTGGCAAGCCGTTCGGCATTGTCCGAGCCTGCCTTTGCAATGGCTGCAACAATTTTGTCAATCTGCTCCTGGCAAAGCGCTGCAAGCTCGCGGTGTGCGACCGAGGCGTGCCGAATACAGTCGCGTGCCTGTTGAACAGACAGTAAATCTTTATCCGTTAGCTCCATTTTTTGTCTCCTTTCCCTTTTTCAGCAATTCAATCAGTTCGTCCTTTTTTAAAAGCTTTGCTTGTTTTTCGTCTGTCAAATTTTCCCGAATAACCATTTCGCGAAGTTCGGCATTTGTCTTTTCATAAAGCGGATTCGGGGCGGGCTTGTCGCTTTTTCCGAGCAGCAATCCCTTTTCGGCAAGCTGGTTGTCTGCCCGCGGAATAACGTGCGTGTACAGCACTTTTCCGATTTTTTTGGCAGACTGTGCGCCCGCCTGGACGGCGGAATTTACCGCGCCCACATCGCCCGAAAAGGTAACGGTTATCATACCGCTGCCGATTTTAGATAAGCCGAGTATTTTAATGCTTGCGGATTTGGCGGCGGCGTCTGCCGCGTCAACCGCGCAGGGAAAGCCGATGACTTCGATGAGTCCCACTGCATTCATTTTGCATCCTCCTTGTTCTTTTTATATTTCGCGCGGTGCGGCGGCAATTTCAAACACTTTGTCTGAAAATGCGCGGCATGCCGCTTTGCACGCCGATTGCGTGCCGGTTAAAAGTCCGCCGCCGAAGTTGGTTTCGGAGGGCGGGGCATAGAATTTTACCATTTTCACATCTGCCGCTTTCAATGCGGCATCTAAACCGTAAATTGCCTCTAACGGCGGGGCAATTAAATAGGCAAGGGGCTCGCCCTCGCGTATGCCCGCCTCGGCGGATAAAAAGCTTCCTGTGCGCGACACGGTGTGCGCATAGCACACAATGCTGTCGTCGTCATTGGCACTTAAAAAATAGCCGTCGTTTTCCATAAACGTGATTGCCGCCTGCAGTCCGCTTTTCACCTCGGCGGGATTTTTGCCGCTTAAAATGCCGATTACCTCGCCCGCAAGCAGCGTGCTTGCGTTGCCCGCGCCTGCGTACATCGAACGGGCATAGGCAACCGAAACGTTGGCGGCCTTTGTCGCCTCGTCCAGCGCGGTGTAGGTCACATCGTCCATATCGGAGGTAATCAGGGCAAGAGAGCGCGTGTCCTGCGGAAGATTCAGCGCCGAAATTAAATTGTCGCTTGCGTTGGCAATCAGCCGTGTGCTTAAAATTTTAGGTCTGATTTTGTCGTTTTTCATAACCGCACCTCACTTTAAATCAATGCCGGAGGCTTTCTTTTCCAGCATTTTTAATATCAGTTCGGCGGCGTGTGCGCCCGCCTCAACCGGCGGCGTTCCGCCCTTGTGAATGTTCGAAATTACGGTGCGTTTTGCTTCTGCCAAGCCGTGGTGCGGCTTGTAGGCAATATAAGCCGACATGGATTCGGCAGTCACCAGCCCCGGCCGTTCGCCGACCAGCAGACAGATAACATCCGTATCGGTCACCTCGCCGATGGCGTCCATCGCGCCGACGCGACAGTATTTTACAAACAAAACGGGCGGAATTTCGATTTGATGTGCCGAGAGCACCTGTTTAACGGACGGAATCATTTCCGCGGCGTTTGCCTCGATTGCGGCGGAGGAAAGCCCGTCGCCCACAACAATTGCCACCTTTGTGCCCTGCGGAATGGTTTTACGGACGACTTCTAACTGTTCGCCCGAAAAGCGGCGACCTTTATCGGGGCGGGTGATGTATTCATCTTTGGATTCGCACAGTGTTTGAATGGGAATAAATCCGTTTTTTTGCACATATTCTTCCGAAACGTCCGAAAAAACCGAGTCCTGTGCCGCCGCATGGTCAGCGCGGACCCGAAGCATGGTTTCGGTTTTGTAGCGTGCGCCCGCTTTACCGATTCCGATTCGGGCGGGCGTTTTCGCTTTCATTTCCAAATACGTTTCCTTGTCTTTGGCGTTTTCCACCAAAAACTGTTTGCGAATATCTACTTTTGAAATATCCGGAATACAGCCGTCTTCCTCTTCCGTCGGGCGAGTTTTGGAGTTTACGGTGGTTTTTACGCTTCTTTCTATGGGAATTTTATGGCTGTCGGCAGGGGTAAGCATTTGCCGAACCATGTCTTCAACCAATACCTTTAATTCTGCTTCCTGCATGTGTTTTCGCTCCTTTCCTTCAATGTTACAGCAGTGTTGACGCATCGCCTGCTTTGCTTGTCAGATGTCCGCACTCGTCTATAAATTCATGCTTTAAAAGCCACTCATGGAACGGTTTTATGGCTTGCAGACCGAAAAGCTCGCGCAGTGCCGCCGTTTCATGATAGCCGGTGGTTTGATAGTTTAACATAACGTCATCGCCGTGCGGAATTCCCATAAAATAATTGCAGCCCGCCGCGGTCAGCAGCACCGACAAATCCTCAATGCTGTTCTGGTCGGCTTTCATATGGTTGGTGTAGCAGGCGTCGCAGCCCATGGAAACGCCGGTCAGTTTCCCCATAAAATGGTCTTCTAATCCCGCACGGCTGACCTGTCTGCCGTCATACAGGTATTCGGGACCTATAAAGCCGACAACCGTGTTTACAATAAAGGGCTGAAAATGCTTTGCAAAGCCATAGCAGCGAGCTTCCATGGTCACCTGGTCGGCGCCGTTGTGCGCCTCGGATGAAAGCTCCGAGCCCTGACCTGTTTCAAAATACATTACGTTCGGACCTTCTGCCGTGCCGCGTGACAGGGCAAGCGCGCGTGCCTCTTCAATGGTTTTGGCGTTAAAGCCAAACGCAGTATTTCCTTTTTCACTGCCTGCAATGGACTGGAAAATAAGGTCTGTGGGGGCGCCTTGTTTAATTGCCTCCATCTGAGTGGTGACGTGCGCCAAAACGCAGATTTGCGTTGGAATCCGCAGACGGTTTTTAATTTCGTCAAACCGCTTTAAAATGCGCGAAACGCTTTCAACCGAGTCGTCTACGGGGTTTAGTCCGATAAGCGCGTCGCCGCTGCCAAACGTTAACCCCTCTAAGGTAGACGCCATAATGCCGTCCGGGTCGTCGGTCGGGTGATTCGGCTGCAGGCGGCAGGACAGTGTGCCGCGCTTGCCTATGGTTGTGTTACAGTGCGCGGTTATACGAATTTTTGCCGCACCGTACACTAAGTCTAAGTTAGACATCAGCTTTGCAACTGCCGCCACCATTTCGGAAGTTAATCCGCGGGAGACCTTTTTAATGTCCGCCTCGGTGGTGTTTTCGTCCAAAATCCATTCCCGAAGCTCGGCAACCGTCCATTTTTTAATGCTGTTATAAATCGGCTCATTCACATCATCCTGAATAATGCGGGTCACCTCGTCCGATTCATAAGGCACGACCGGGTTATTCCGCAAATCCTCCAGTGTGATGTGGGACAGAACGATTTTGGCGGCAACCCGCTCCTCGGCGCTTTCTGCGGCAATGCCCGCTAAAATATCGCCCGATTTTTCTTCGTTTGCCTTTGCCAGAACGTCTTTTAAATCTTTAAACTGATAGGTGTGCCCAAAAAGCACGGTTTTTAAAATCATAATGATAATCCTCCTATTGAAACAGCAGTGTTTTTACGATAACCGGCAGAACAGAGCCGTCTGATATGGGTTTTCCGATGTCGATGTAGTCGCCCTCTTTTAAAGAAATGCCGTCTATACTGATGAGTTTTCGGTTCGGGAATTTTTGCTGCAAACTGTAGCCCGCCGCCTTTCCCATGTCCTCTTCAAAAACCACAATCGGCGGCTTTTCATACCCTGAAAGGGCGGCGCTTATTTTTTCTGCCGTTTCTTCCAGAGTGGAAAATGAAGGTGAATGCGTTCCTTTTATGGAAAGCGCAACCGTTTGCCCCTCGTCAAACCAGCGGATTTTTTGATTAAATTCCTCTGTCATATTGTCTTCGTCCTCGATTTTTAATACCGGCAGACTTTTAAGGGGCAACAGGGACGGGTCGTAATAAACAGTGCTGCCGCTGATTTCGGTGGTGTGGCTGCCCGCTCCCACAACGGTTGCGCGGATTGTTTCGGTCGGCATTTCGACTTTAAATTTCGAAAAAAGAGGTGACTCTTTTATCTTTTTGCCAAGCAGCAAACCAATGTCGCCGAATGTATAG
>CAKSHV010000068.1 GCA_934457515.1 uncultured Clostridia bacterium | reverse complement strand
GCTCACCGGCGTTATGTGCTCGGTTCACGATGAGAACCACGGCGTGACCATTGTCGACCGTCACACATTAGGTCCGAAAGAGGATATGTGGCACCGCTGGCACAAAATGGCTTGCTTTGAGGCGGTTGAAAAAGAACCCGTGTTTGCAGGCGAGAACTTAACAAACGGCTTCACCCGCCCCTACAGAGGCGCAAACATCTGGCAGGCAAAGGGCGTGAAAGACGAGTATTTCACACTGGAACTGCCCGAGAAAAAGCAGCTTTCCGAAATGGCTTTGGTTATGGATACCGATCTTGATAAGTATTACGCAACCTTTGACGAAAACAAGCACGCCAACGTTCCCTCGGTTATCAAAGATTTTGATGTGTATTACAAAAACGAGGCGGGCGAATTTGAGCTTTTGACCGAAGTTCGCGGACACTATCAGCGCCTGGCAAGTATAAATTTGAATCACATTTGTACAAATGTGCTCAAGGTTGTTGTGAAAGACACTTGGGGTCAGGACTTTGCAGCCATCTACGATGTGCGCGTATATGAATAAAAAATAACTGTATCAGCTGAAAAACGGTATTGACAATCCATCTTCACCATGCTATAATAAAACAAAAAGGGGTTGTGAAGATGAAAAAGCAAATTTCGCTATTTTGTATTTTTGTGATTCTCATTATTCTAATTCAGCCAACATGCCCGGTTATCGGTTCCGCCGCGGCATATACCTATGATGCAGAGCTTGCGTTCCCGTCATACGGGCAGGAAGAGCAGACAGCAAGTGCCGTTGCCGAGATTTCGGGCAGCGGCACTTGTGTTGCTTTCAGGCGCATAACTGCGTCGGACGGAAAGGCATACGTGCAGCGCAGAACAACGGTCGGCGGGAGTGAGGTAGATGCGTACACCGACGGCTTGGGCGTTTTGGTCATGTATGCCGATTCCGTTTCGGCATTCGACTGGCCGTATACCGGTTCAAGCGAAAACTATCCGCATTTTTACGGCTCGTATAACGGAACCCCTTTCTCCACCGCAAACGTGTTCGAGGGCGGCTATCCGAGCTGGATAACCATGTCCGAAATGACGGTAGATGAAAACACGTCGCCCAAAAAGGTTATATTAAAGGGCGAAAATGAGTTTGCAAAAGTAACCATGGAATGGTCCATCGGCGGAAATGAGAAAGACCCGCTTGTTGCTTTCTCCGCCCAAACTAAAAAAGACGGATATTACAGTTTCGGTCTGTTTACATCTCCCAAAGGCTATGATAAGGAAAGCATGAAATTTATTCAGGTTCCGTACCGCTACACCGAAAAAGGTCTTCCGGATGACAGTTACCTGGTTTCTGAGGCGTATTCAACTGCAAGTCTGTCGCAGGTAACCACCGAAACCGGCTGCACGGTTGCGGGAAAAGATGTTACGCACGGCATTTTTGTAGATCCGGCTTCGATTGTTTCGAACGGTAACACTTCGGCAAAAGAAATGCGCTGGGTGCGCAGCAATGAAAACATGCGCTATTATGATGATGACGGAACTGTCAAAGCGGTAAACACTGCCGATGCGCAGTCAAACTACGGTTTGTCTATCCGCGGCAAAGACGGCAATGTGCAGCCCGGCGTGTTTGCACCCATCATCGGCACATCCGACTGTGCATTTCGCGCAAACGGCACCTATTCGTTTACCTGCCGTATGATCAGCGAAGTTTCTAAGCCCGCAATTTCGAGTTGGTATGATTCGTATCAGCGTGTGCTGACCGATTATTTAAAGGTCCGCGACTACAGAAATAACTATTATGCGTCTATGACCGATACGATTTTTAATTTAACCGACCTTGCACTTGACGACAAGTACGGCGGCTGGAGCGACGACGGAAAGGCGCATTATAATATGGAAGGCAGAAATGTGGTCTCGGACGCAGACCCCCTTTCCTACATGCAGCTCTACCTGTTAACAGAGGATAAAAACATACTAAGCGAGCGCACCGTTCCGTCCATGGAATTTATTCTTTCCCGCTCGTCTGCTATGTATAATGCATACGGAAGGACAGACGGGGAGGGCACCGAGCATGGTTACGGTTCGCCCGAGCACATGGTAAACGCTTTAATCTCCAATTCCGACACATTAAGCACAGGCTACACCGCCATGGGCTTTAAAGACGGCAAAGAGGGCACCGACGGTATCGGCAATTCAAGCTATTTCGGCGCGTATCAGATGACCATGGGCATGATGCCGTATTATCAGCATTTAGCGGCAGTCCGCCTGAACAACACCTATATTTCAAAGGCAAACTACTGCGGCGTGAATAACCCGTCCGAGCATTTGTGGCGCTCGAAAGCCCTTGCTCTTTCGCAGTCGGGCGCGACCGAAACGGCGTCAACCGTGTTAAACCGTGCCAAAACGCACGGAAACTGGTATGTCGACCGCCGCGTGAATTTAAATTATACCGCAGACAAAGTTGCCGCAGGCGCAAACAACGCACCGGATGATAATTTGTTCGTTTTCAAGGATTTCACGCCGAATATCAACAGTCTTTTGGAACTGTATGAAGAAACAAACGACCAGACCTATTTAGACGCGGCAAAGGAAGCGGCGCACCGCTTAATCGCAACCCTTTGGGCAACCTATATGCCCGAACCGTCCGATACGTATGAAATAGACGGTGCCCGCGCGGACTACATCAATAAAGTGCAAAAATATAACTTTGCCAACTCCATGTGGTGGCACGGCGATAAGCGGTTCCGCTTAGGCGAGGCGGAGGACGCATGGAAATCTCCCATGGGTTATCTGCCGAAATGGAAAGCCGAAGCGGCGGGGCAGACCGAAACTGCCGTTCCCGCATGGACGGTTTCGCGCGTGGGGCTCGGCATTGAGCAAACCACAACGTTCGGCGCAACGAGCGGCAACATCATCATGTCCACCTGGGCGCCCGATTTGCTGCGCATTGCTTATTACACCGACGACGAGCTGTTGGAGGCGTTTGCACGAAATGCATTGGTCGGTCGGTTTGCCAACTACCCGAGCTATTATTTAAATGAATATTCCACCTATCAGCAACAGGAAAATTTCCCCTATGTCGGACCCGATACAACTCAAATTTACTACCACCATATCCCTGTTATGATCAGCATGCTGCAGGATTTTCTGATTTCCCAGGCATATTCGTGGTCAGACGCGAAAGTTGATTTTCCGTCATGCCGAAGCCAGGGCTATCACTACTACAGCACCCGCCACTATGGCTTTGCACCCGGAAAAATCTTTAACGAAAAAGACATGTGGCTCTGGATGAAAAAAGGTTTGATTACAGTCGATAACAAGCAAATTGACTGGTTCGGTGCGCGGAAAGACGGCAGATGTGCGTTTGTGTTTACCAACGCGTCGGATGAAGAGATTACAACCAACGTAACTTTCGGCGACGAGGTTAATATGCAGGCGGCAGTAAATTCCGTAACCTACACATCAGGAAACTCATCGCAGACAAAGGTAATTCACAACAAAAAAACAACCGTTACCGTGCCGCCCAAAACAAGCGTTGCTATTGCGTTTTCGGCAAATGTAAGTGCGCCCGAATATGCAAAAATGTATGGCACGAATTTAACCGACTACAGCGCATCTTTCGCACAGGACTCGGTTTTAAACACCAATGACGTTATCGGTCACACCGTGCAGATTGCTCCCGACAGCTACCACGCCTATGTATACACAACCTACCGTCCGTCCGAGGCGGACGAGGAAAACGGCTTGTCTATGGCAATTCTGCGCTATTCAATCGGCGGGGAAAGCTGGAAAGCCGTGACCGATACAACCTTCCCTTTTGAATTTGATATTCCGGTTGACGATTCAACCAAAGATTTTAAATACATGGTTGAACTCTATGATAAAGACAGGGTGAAAATCGGAACAAGCCCCGCTTGCACCCTTTCCGCATTGTCCTATGCTGCGTCCGAACCGATTCGGTTGGTAACAAGCGTCACCCGCGGTACAACCGTGTCCGAGACCGGCAACCCGACCATTTCGGGCTGGGGCACAAAAAACAATGCCGAGATTACGCAGACCGGGAACTGTTTTGCGTTCTTTAAGGTGGGGAACGACACCGGGAATGCAGTTGACGCAACGGCAATTTTCGTTCTTGTTGACAAAAACGGCGCGTTTAAGCGGGTTGCTAAGGTTGTGAAAAACACGATTCCCGCCGCAAACACCTCGTCGAAGATGATGAACTTTTCCACGGCGGTCAGCGACCCGATTGTTTTAACAGAATCGGATTTGGGGTGTCATTTTGTGGTGTACCTTTGGAGCGGAACAGACACCATGATTCCATACCTTGGCGGAAAATACGACTTTTCGACAGGTAAGATTGAAAATTAAGGCTCTAAAAAGGATGCGAATTTTCCGCATCCTTTTTTTGGCGGGAAAAAATTCGTTAAAAATAATAAAAACAGTTGCAAACCGAAAAAGAATGTGGTATAATAATTAAGCTATACTAACCGGGGAGGTAGCGGTGCCCTGTACTTGCAATCCGCTATAGCAAGGGTGAATGCCTTATGGAGGGATCTTTTTGTGCGGTCCGTGCAAAACAGAGGATGTTGAGAACCGGGTCTTGCGCAATCGTTCTTTGTGAACCTTGTCAGGCGGGGAACCGAGCAGCAATAAGCAAATGCTTCGATGTGCCGCAAGGCAGCCTGGTTTGAGTCCAACCTTTTGTAACGCGCATAAAATGCGTTTCGAAATAAGGCTGTATAGCTTTTTTATTGGAATTATGATTTAGGAGGCGATTACATGGAGCATCAGGCATTATACAGAACGTTTCGGCCCGAAACGTTTTCAGACCTTTGCGGGCAGGAGGCGATTGTAACCGCTCTGAAACATCAGATAGAAAACGGCACGTGTGCCCATGCCTACCTTTTCTGCGGCACGCGCGGCACGGGCAAAACCACCACAGCACGTCTTTTGGCGCGCGCGGTGAATTGCTTAAATCCAATCGGCGCCGAGCCCTGCAATGAGTGTGAGGCGTGCAAAAGCATAAAAAACGGCACGGCAATCGATGTGGTTGAAATTGACGCGGCGTCAAACACGAGCGTTGACAATGTGCGCCAAATTCGTGAAGAAATTGCCTATCCGCCCATGAGTTTAAAACGCAAGGTGTATATTATAGACGAGGTGCACATGCTCTCGGGCGGCGCGTTTAACGCCCTTTTAAAAACATTGGAAGAACCGCCGGAATATGCCATGTTTATTTTGGCGACCACCGAATACCATAAAGTGCCCGCAACCATTTTGTCCCGCTGTCAGCGATTCGATTTTAAGCGCATTTCGGGCAAAACAATAGCGGACAGATTAAAATATGTTTGCGATGAATCAGGCGCAAAGTATGAAAACGACGCGATTTCCGCTGTTGCCTACGCGGCGGACGGGTCCATGCGAGACGGATTGTCCATTTTAGAAAAATGCCTTTCCTTTTCAAATGAAACCCTTACCGCAGACGCGGTGGCAAACGTCATCGGCACGGTGGACGATTCGGACCTGTTTCGCCTTTCGGGCGCGATTGCGGATAAAAACGCCGCAGAAGCCATTGAAGTTTGCGAAAAATCCATTGCGGAGGGCAGAGATCCGCTTTTGCTTACCGTTTATTTAATGGAGCATTTCCGCTGCTTAATGGTAGCATCCATGGTGAAAAATCCCGAAGAAATTCTGCAAATGAACAGCGAGCGGGCGCAAATGTTTAAATTGCACAGCCAAAAGTTTGCTCTGCCGCAGATTATTATGATTTTAAAGAGCTTAAGCAACGTATATAAAAGCCAGAAGGAAACGCCGAATCCGAAAATGATGGTGGAAATCGGCATTGCAGCAATTTGCGCGCACGGTACAAAACCGACTGTTTCGGCAGGGGGAGGGGCGGCTTTGCCGCCGTTTGCCAAACCGCAAACGGCGTCCGCGGCGCCTGCACCAAGTGTGCCCAATCCAATAGCTAAGCCGGCAGCACCCGAAATGAGTGCTCCCGCCGCACCGAGCGCCCCGCAGGCGACGCCCCAATCGGCACAGCCGATTGAGCCGCCCGCACCAACCTTGGAACCTTCGGAAAACTTTCCGCCCGAACCGTTAGAAAACGGCGAAAGCAACTGGCAGCCGGAGGAACCGCCGGCAGAAGCACAGGCAGAACAACCCATCGGGCAGCCCAATGAAAGTGTTGCTGCACAGACTGATGAAAAAGCCGATGCACAGCCATCCGTTCCGCCCGAAGAACAGGCGAGAATGGCAAAACACGGCAGTATGGAAGACATTTTAAGCTCGTGGAGCGATATAACCGAGTATTTAATGCGGGAAAAGAAAATGGCGCTTTGCTCGAATTTGCGCCTATGCCGACCGGTTATTGAAAAAGACAATGTGCTCATGTTAATTTTCCGTCCCGAAAATAAAATCAATCACGATTTGGTGGACAGACAGCCCAATAAAGAAGCCCTTTGCGAGGCGATTTGGCAGTATACGGGGCTGAAACCTAAAATTCACTGCTGTTATGCGGACGAAAGCGCCGCACAGGCACAGCAGGTTCAGCCGGCAGCCGACCTTTCGGCGCTGGAGGAAGAATTCGGCGACTTTATAAAATTTGAAGATTAAAATAACAAATGAAAGTGCGGCTGAGTAAGCCGCAGCATAGGAAAGGATGAAAATCAAAATGGCAAAACAGAGATTTCCCATGGGCGGCATGGGCGGCGCAAACATGAATCAAATGATTAAACAGGCGCAGAAAATGCAGCAGGAAATGATGAAAATGCAGGAGGAGTTGGACGAAACCACCGTTGAAGCGTCGGCGGGCGGCGGCATGGTAACCGTTACCGCAACGGCAAAAAAGGAAATTACCTCCATTAAAATCAATCCTGAGTGTGTAGATCCTGATGATGTGGAAATGTTAGAGGATTTGGTGCTTTCCGCCGTAAAAGAAGCATTAAAAAAGGCAGAAGACGTGTCCGCGCAGCAAATGAGCAAAATCACCGGCGGACTAAACGTTCCGGGTTTGTTCTAAATCAAAAAAATCAATCCGCACCGATCGGTGCGGATGTTTTTTTAAAAAATATGTAAAGTGTACTTGACATTTGATAAAAAGTGTGCTATTCTATACATGTAAAGCAAACTTTACATAGAAAGGGGCGGAATATGAAGAACAAAATTGCAGAATTAAGGCGCACATCCGGGCTAACCCAGCAGGATATGGCAGACCGCCTGTCGGTGTCCCGCCAAACGGTGATTTCG
>CAKSHV010000067.1 GCA_934457515.1 uncultured Clostridia bacterium | reverse complement strand
GGATTAGTAAATTGAACAGCAAACAGGTTATACATAATGCGACTTAACAAAATATTACTCGAAGAGTTTTGATTTGCTCAAAAAGATACACATTCTTAAGGAATGAAATGCGTTAAAACTATTGTAATTTTTAAATCCGTGTGGTATAATTAAATCGTTGTATGCTGTCGATTTGCAGGAATGAATGCAAAAGGCTTTATTTTGGTTTAAAAATATAAAAGGGGAATGAAATATGAAGGGAATTATTCTTGCGGGAGGAAGCGGAACCAGGCTGTATCCGCTGACACTTGTGACGTCTAAGCAGCTTCTTCCGATTTATGACAAACCGATGATTTATTATCCGCTTTCCACCTTAATGCTGGCAGGAATCCGGGATATTTTGATTATTTCAACACCGCACGATTTGCCGAATTTCGAGCGGCTTTTGGGAGACGGAAGCCAGTTTGGCATTCGGCTGTCTTATAAGGTACAGCCGTCGCCGGACGGGTTGGCGCAGGCGTTTTTGCTTGGCGAAGAATTTATTGCGGGTGACCGTTGTGCGATGATTTTAGGCGACAATATTTTCTACGGCGCCGGAATGACGAATTATTTAAAGCAGGCAGCAGAGCAAAAGATGGGCGCAACCGTGTTCGGCTACTATGTGGATGACCCGGAGCGGTTTGGCGTGGTAGAGTTCGACAAAGACGGCAAAGCGGTTTCGATTGAGGAAAAACCGATAAATCCTAAAAGCAATTATGCAGTAACGGGACTCTATTTTTACGATGAAACAGTGTGTCGCCGTGCAAAAATGCTTAAACCTTCTGCCCGCGGCGAGATAGAAATTACGGATTTGAACCGCATGTATTTGGAAGAAGAAAATTTAAATGTGATTACGCTCGGCCGCGGTTATGCGTGGCTGGATACGGGCACGGTGGATTCTTTAAACGATGCAAGTGAGTTTGTGCGCGTGATTGAAACCCGCGAGGGTGTGCAGATTTCCGCGCCGGAGGAGATTGCTTTTCGAAACAGCTGGATTGATCAAAAGCAACTTGAAAAAGCGGCGGCATTTTACGGAAAATCACCGTACGGCAAGCATCTTTTGAATGTGGCGAGCGGAAAATATATGTATTAAGGCGCATAACGTAAAAATCACGTTACGTCTTTAACGATAAAGATTGGACAGACGGATTTATACAGAATGTAAAGCGGCGATGTGCATATACGCTTAAATTGCCTTTGGTAAGAATCGTGTGTATTTTAGTATTTTTGTGGGCAGAAAGGATATGAAAATCAATATGGATTTTATAAAAACAAAAATTGACGGCGTGATCATCGTCGAGCCGAAAGTGTTTGGCGACCATCGCGGATTTTTTATGGAAAGCTACTCAAAACGAGAGTTTGAAAAAGCGGGTCTTTTTTATGATTTTGTGCAGGACAACCATTCGTCATCGACGGTAAAAGGCACGCTGCGCGGGATTCACTTTCAAAAAGGGGACAAGGCGCAGGCAAAACTGGTTCGCTGTGCGCGCGGTGCGGTTTTGGACGTGGCTGTGGATTTGCGCCCCGAAAGCCCGACATATAAAGAGTGGGTTGCGGTGGAACTGTCTGAAGAGAACAAACGTCAGCTTTTAATTCCGCGCGGATTCGGGCACGGCTTTGTGACGCTGACCGACAATGTTGAATTTTTATATAAGGCGGACAGTTACTATGCACCCGAGGCGGACGGCGGCATACGCTGGAACGACCCCGAGATAAACGTGGACTGGGGAGTGGAAAAACCGATTCTCAGCAGCAAAGACGAAAATAATCCGTGGCTGAAAGACGCCGAAACGGGTTTTTAATTTTTAAGGAGAGGGAATAATGACAATTATCGTAACGGGCGGCGCCGGCTTTATCGGCGGCAATTTTGTGCATTACATGCTGAAAAATCATCCGAATGACCGAATTGTTTGTGTGGATTGCTTAACCTATGCGGGCAATCTTTCCACGCTGAAAAGCGTGATGGATAATCCGAATTTCAGATTTTGCAAAATCAATATTTGCGACAGAGAAGCAATTTATGCTTTGTTTGAAGAAGAAAAACCCGATGTGGTTATCAATTTTGCGGCGGAGAGCCACGTGGACCGCTCAATTGAAAACCCCGAGGTGTTTTTAAAAACCAATATTTTGGGCACGGCAGTTATGATGGACGCGTGCAGAAAATACGGAATTTCGCGCTATCATCAGGTGTCGACCGACGAAGTGTACGGCGATTTGCCCCTTGACCGCCCGGATTTGTTTTTCACCGAGGAAACGCCCATTCACACCAGCAGTCCGTATTCCTCTTCCAAGGCAGGCGCAGACCTTTTGGTGCTGGCATATCACAGAACGTATGGGCTTCCGGTTACAATTTCGCGCTGTTCAAACAACTATGGCCCATATCATTTCCCGGAAAAGCTGATTCCGCTGATGATTGCAAATGCACTTGCAGACAAGCCTTTGCCGGTGTACGGTAAAGGAGAAAATGTGCGTGATTGGCTATATGTGGAAGACCACTGTCGTGCAATCGATTTAATCGTGCGCAACGGCCGTGTGGGTGAGGTTTATAATGTGGGCGGTCACAATGAAATGAAAAATATTGACATTGTAAAAATTATCTGCAAAGAATTAAACAAGCCCGAAAGCCTGATTACCTATGTAACCGACCGAAAAGGGCACGATATGCGCTATGCCATCGACCCGACCAAGATTCACAAAGAACTTGGCTGGCTGCCCGAAACAAAGTTTGAAGACGGCATTAAAAAAACCATTTCCTGGTATCTAAACAACCGCGAATGGTGGGAAAATATCATCAGCGGCGAGTATCAGAATTATTATGAAAAGATGTATAAAAACAGATAGGACAGAGGAAACAAGATGAAAGTTTTTGTTACAGGCGTTAAGGGCCAGCTTGGATACGATGTTTGCAAAGAGCTTGAAAAGCGCAGAATAGAATTTTTAGGATCTGATATTGACGATTTGGACATTACGGACCTTTCCGCGGTTGAAAAGGCAATTTCGGATTTTAAGCCGGACGCGGTGATTCACTGCGCCGCATACACGAAAGTGGATTTGGCAGAGGACGAGCCTGCGCTTTGTTTTGCTGCCAATGTGGACGGCACCGAAAACATTGCGCTTGCCTGCCGAAAAATCGGTGCAAAAATGGTGTATATTTCAACCGACTATGTATTTCCCGGAACGGGCGATCGGTTTTATGAGCCGAATGATTCTGTTAACCCGCAAAACACTTACGGGAGAAGCAAGCTTGCGGGCGAACTTGTTGTTCAAAGTTATTTGGATAAATATTTTATTGTGCGCATTTCGTGGGTGTTTGGCAAAAACGGCAATAATTTTGTAAAAACCATGCTGCGTCTTGCCGAATCGAAAACAGAATTGAACGTGGTTTCGGACCAAATCGGAAGCCCCACATATACGGCAGATTTGGCGCCGCTGCTTTGCGACATGGTGCAAAGCACAAATTACGGAGTCTACCATGCAACCAACGAAGGTGTTTGCTCGTGGGCGGATTTTGCACGGAAAATTTTTGAATACTCCGGCAAAAACGTTATGGTTCATTCGATAGATTCCAAAAATTATCCGACAAAGGCGGCACGGCCGCTGAATTCTAAAATGGATAAAAATTGCCTTACAGAAAACGGATTTTCGCGCCTGCCGAGTTGGGAAGACGCGCTTTTCCGCTATTTAAAGGAGATTGGAAATAAAGCATGAGTTTAAAATCGATAAAAAAGAAGTGCATAATTGCGCTTGCGATATACATTTTAATTGCGGTTTTGTTTTATTTTGTGGGCGGCGAGCAGCTGCATTTTCGTGACATTTCCGTTGAAATGTTAGCGCCGAGCACAATTGTGGGTGAGATTACAAAAGACACCGTGGTGACGCAAAACACAGCCATTGAGGGTGAAATGCTGAGTTCCCTTGCTTTTCGCGCAGCAACATATGCCCGCCAAAACAGCGGCGTGCTTGTGGTAGAGGTGCTGTCGCCGAACGGGGAAGTGTCTGCAAAGCAAAATATTGATATTTCCACGCTGACAGACGGCGGCGTTTTCACCGCTGTGTTTTCGCCTGCCGCTAAAATAGCGGGAGGAAAAGCACAGATTCGAATCACCGCGCCCGACTCTAAACCCGGCAATGCCGTAACGTTGTATTGCGGTAACGCGGTTTCCACGGCAAGGAATCAAGTGGCGGTCAGCCTTGATGAAAGCGAAAAAGCACATGTGAACGGCAGTGCGCAAAGCGGCGCGCTTTGCATGGAAATCCACAGCCGCGAATCTCTTTCTTTTGGCACATACTATCCCTGTTATGCAGCCTTGGGGTTCCTTTTGCTTGCCGTATACTGTGCATATTTAATTGCTCGTTTTAAAAAGGGAAAACAGACGGCGGTATTGTATTTGTCAGAATCGCTTTCCAAATACCGCTATTTGATGAAACAGCTGGTTTCGCGCGATTTTAAAACCAAATATAAGCGCTCGGTTTTGGGCGTTTTGTGGAGCTTTTTGAATCCGCTTTTAATCATGCTGGTTCAGTATATTGTCTTTTCAACCCTGTTTAAATCGGATATTCCGAATTTTGCGGTGTACCTTTTAATCGGTATTGTGTGCTTCAGCTTTTTCAACGAGGCAACCACCATGTCGCTTTCCTCCATTGTCGGAAACGCGTCGCTGATTACAAAAGTGCATGTGCCCAAATTTATTTACCCGCTGACGAGAGTTCTGTCGTCAACCATTAATTTTGCATTGTCCCACATTCCGCTGTTTGCAGTGCTTCTCATTACCAGAACGCCAATCCGTCCGGCGATATTACTTTTGCCTTTCGGGGTGATTTGCCTGTTTGCACTCTCACTCGGAATCGGCTTGCTGCTTGCCTCCGCCATGGTGTTTTTCCGTGACACACAGTTTTTGTGGGGCGTAATCAGCATGCTTTGGATGTATGCAACGCCGATTTTCTACCCAGAAAGCATTATTTCGGGCAAATTTATTACACTTTTTAAAATGAATCCGCTGTATCACATTATCCGCTTTATCCGCGTGATTTTGTTGGACGGCGTTTCGCCCGAGCCGAAGGCCTATCTTCTGGCGCTGATTGCGTCGGTTGTGCCGCTGATTATCGGCACGGTTGTATTTAAGAAAACACAGGACAGATTTGTCCTTAATATCTGATAAGTTAGGTGTAAAACACATGATAATTAAAGCAAATAACATTTCCATGCGGTATTTAATGACCCACGACCGAATTCAAAGCATAAAAGAATATATCGTGCAGCTGATTCGCGGAAAAATTAAATATGAAGAGTTTTGGGCGCTGAAAAACGTCAGCTTTGAAATTGAAAAAGGCGAAGTGATCGGCATAATCGGGCACAACGGTGCGGGCAAATCCACACTTTTGAAAGTGATTTCCGGCATTTTAAAGCCGAGCGAAGGTGAAATTAAAGTAAACGGCAATATTGTGCCGATGTTAGAGCTTGGCAGCGGTTTTGACTTTGATTTAACGGGCAGAGAAAACATTTTTCTAAACGGTGCGATTTTGGGATATACCGAAAAATATTTGAAAGAAAAATATGATGAAATTGTGGCGTTTTCCGAGCTTGAGAAATTTATTGATGTGCCGATTCGAAACTATTCATCCGGCATGGTTATGCGGCTTGCGTTTTCGGTTGCGGCGGTTGTTCAGCCCGAAATTTTAATTGTGGACGAGATTTTGGCGGTTGGCGATGCAGACTTTCAGCAAAAAAGCAAAAACAGAATGTTAGAGCTGATGAGCGGCGGTACCACGGTTTTGTTTGTGTCGCACAGCTTGGAGCAAATCCGCGAGATGTGTGACCGCGTGATTTGGTTAGAGCACGGAGAAGTGAAAGCAATAGGCAAAACCGAAGAAATCTGTAATGCTTATGAGGGGAGATAGGGTATGAGCGAAATTTATTATGAAGAATATTATAAAAAATATGATGTGGGCTGCGGCAAAGTCAGCTATGAAAATTCGGAATACACAAAAGGTTTTTTAACAAAGCTTGCCGACCGGATTGTTGCCGATTTTCACCCCAAAACGGTGCTTGATGCCGGCTGTGCTCTCGGTTTTTTGGTTGCCGCGCTGCGCGACCGCGGGGTTGAGGCGTATGGCATAGATATTTCGGAATATGCCATATCCAAAGTGCGGGAGGATATTCGCCCGTTCTGCAAAGTCGGGTCGCTTACCGAAAAATTGCCGGAGGGACTTCCCGAAACGTTTGACTTGGTTGTGTCCATAGAGGTGCTGGAGCATTTATATGCGGCAGACGGGAACAAAGCTATCCAAAATATTTGCGGTGTTACCGATACGGTTTTGTTTTCCTCTTCGCCCGATGATTTTGAAGAGCCGACCCATGTAAACGTTCAGCAAAGGGAATATTGGGGCCGTTTGTTTTTTCAAAACGGATTTACGGACGATATTACTTACCGTCCGCAATACCTTACAAGCCATGCTGTACTTTACCGCAAAAATACCGATATGGTGCGTCAGATAGAGGATTATGAGCGTAATATCCGTATGTCCGAACACGATCGGCAAAAAACGGAAACCATTTTGAATCAGGCAATTTCGGACAAGGAAAGGCATATTCAAAATCTTGAGGCAATGCGGAAAGCGGAAATAGAAAATTTTGAACAGGAAAAAACCAACTTGCTGCATGCCGAAGAGATTTTAAAGGCAGAAATGGCGCGCGCAGAGCAGGAATATGCATTTAATCTTGCGAATCAAAAAGAAACCTGTGAAAAAGTTAACACAGAACTTGCATATTATAAAATGCACTATGCTGCCGCAATCGGTCAGCGGGAGGAATTAAAAAGGCAGCTTGCGGACTGTCAAAATGCATACAATGTAATTTCAAATGCGTTTTTGTGGAAAATAACCAAGCCATTGCGGCTGATTCTTGACTTTTTAAAAAATCATTTAAGAAAAATCACGGTTCTGCGGCTGCTTTATAAAGGAATACGCAGCTTGTTTAAAGAGGGATTTTCCAAAACGTGGAAAAAGGCTCAATATAAAATTGCAAACAAGCGTGCGCAAAACACGGCTGCAAACATGCCGCTGTTTAGTAAAGAGGAGCTTGAAGCCCAGAGAAGAGAGATATTTCCGAAACAGATAAAATTCAGCATTGTTGTGCCGCTTTTTAACACACCTGAAAAATTTTTGCGGGAAATGATTGAGTCGGTTTTGAACCAGACTTATTCCGATTTTGAACTTTGTATGGC
>CAKSHV010000066.1 GCA_934457515.1 uncultured Clostridia bacterium | reverse complement strand
GTCTGTACCTCTGTAAGACTGTCTGATGATGAGAGCAGTACGAATTTTAAAAATTTCTATGAATACACAACCGGCAATGCTGCGGCAAAAACGGTTGTTGCACGGCGCAACAATGAACGCAAACTTGCAATTACCGATTTGGGGGCGGAGCTTTCTGAAGAAGCCGGCAGCGAGGTTTCGTATTCGCTTGTTACGAAAAATATAAAAGCGGAGGAAATTCCGCAGATTGAATGGATGAAAGATACGCCGAGCGGCATTTCGGCATCATTTGCGGATGATAAGTTGACTTTTGCATCGGACGGAACAGCAAAAAGAGGCGTTTATTCGTTTAAACTGGCTTTCGGCGAGGGCGAAAAGAGAGTTGTATCGGAGGAGGCTGCGCTTTCGGTGGGCAGTTATGCTGCAAAGATCATCCGCAAAAACAAGCCTGACGCGTATTTTGACACATTTGACGAGGCACTCAAAAATGCGGCACTTTCCGAAAACGCCGGGTGCAGATTATTGCTGTTTGCTCCGGTCTCGACCAAGGAGAATATAATTCTTGACGGCGATTTCACATTGGATTTAAACGGCTATGACGTTACATGCGGCGCACTCATTATGCAAAACGGCGCAGGGGTTTTCGGCAAAGGAAATATCCCTGTCGGCAAAATCGGCGCGGGCGGAAAGTTAGGCGGCGGAACGTACGGAATTCTTTCGACAACCGACGGCAAAAACATTTGTGACCATTTGATAGAGGATACATTCTGTATTCAAAAAGATGATACGGATAATAATGATAAAAACGTGTACTGGTACGACATTGCCGCGGTACAGAGTATGGCAAACGCCGTTGTGCGCCCAATTTCGTTTAAGACAGACCCGGTTGCCGATGTGGAGGCAAAAGTCGGCGAAGAAATTAAGATTCCGATTAATTTTCACGAAACGCCTTATTATGAAAAGTCGGCATATAATATTGATGGCTTTATTTTAATAAATGAAGACGGCAGTGAAACAAAGCTTGCTTATGGGTGGCTGTCCGATAATTTTACCAAGTTGGACAAGACAACGGAGCCTTGGGAGCGTTACCCCGTTAAAGATAAGACTACAACCGCTACACTTAAATACAGTATGTTTCCGGGAATAGGAGCCTATAAGGTGTGTGCGGTTTTGTCTGCATGTCTCGGTGAAAAGAAAGTTGAATATAACGGTATCATCTATAATCTTAGTGCCGAAAAATATGTTACAAAGACAGAGCCGTTTGAAATTCGTATAGGCGTATCACGGCCGGGATATATAATGCCGGAACCTGCGGTTGACCTGGACGGAAATGTAGTTATGGCTTGGAACATTTATTCACAATATACATACACGGGTTCTCCGCAGCAGCTGGTGCATTCAGTTCCGCAAATATTCAACGGTGTTATGATGTATCGGTTTGGCGACAGCGGTGAATGGACGGAGGAAATTCCGACTGCGACCGAGCCGGGGGAATATACGTTCCAAAACTATATCAAGGGCAATGACGGATATATGGATATTCCTATGGACGACGGACGTGCGGTTATCAATTCCGCTGTGCTTGAGGATAATTCAGGCAGTGCGCTTAAAGACAACAAGTACTTTGTTCGCGTTTCGGATGCTTTGGATGAAGCGGTGAAGAAAGAAAATGAGGGAAAACTGCTTAGACTGTATTATGCGGACAGAGACGGTTTTGCGTTAAGCGGCGACACAAAAATAAAGCTGGGGCTTGAACATGCGGCAACGGTCAGCGAAATTTCGCTTGCCGGCGCGGCGCAGCTTGAAGTAGAGTACGGTACGGTGAATAAAATAAGCCTTTCGGGTTCTGCACAATTAAATGTTTCGGGCGGAACTGTGAAGAACCTTGCCGCAACCGGTAAAAATGCACGGATTTCCGGCGGAACATTTGAAAATATTACGGCTTTGAATGGCGGATTGGTTTCCGATTTACTGGCAGACGGCTATGCGCTGCAAGGCACGAGCGGCGCGCTTGTGAATATGTATACCGACAAAATTTTGCAGTCTGTAAGTGTTGTTCCGCACACGCATGATTTGGGCGATATCGGCACATGTGCCTGCGGGTATGAGGTAAAGGCAATCGATTCGGACAATGACGGTTTTGTGGAAATTTCAACAGTTGAACAGCTGCAGTGGTTTGCAGGTCAGATTAACAGCGGAAAAACACTGAACGCTGTTTTGGCAAATGACATTGATATGGGCGGAAAAAGCGCTGTAATCGGCACGGCGGCAAACCCGTTTAAGGGCATATTTGACGGAAAGGGAAAGACGATTTCAAACTACGCTTTAACCGTATCTGACAACAAACAGGGACTTTTCGGCGTGGTAAACGGCGGAACGGTTAAGAATTTCAGCATTTCGGGCGCTATTACTGTTGACGGCAACTACACGCATATCGGCGGTGCGGTCGGCATTGCAAAGGGCGGCGCTGTTGTTTCGGGTATTGTGTCTGATGTAAATATTTCGGGCACAGGTGTTGCAAAACATGTCGGCGGCGTTGCGGGCAGTTCCGAGAGTTTGTCCGGCTCGCTGACGGTTGAAAAATGTTTGTACGGCGGCACAATCAATCTGCCGAATGCGTCAAACTGCCTGGGCGGCATTTTGGGCTATGCAAATGAAAATGTTACTGTTTTATACTGCGGGTTTACCGGCAGCATTACAGGTGCGGAAAATGGCATGGTCGGCGGCGTTTTGGGATATATCAACAATGAGAAATTCGGTGGCCTTAAAAACTCGTTTTCGGCGGGATATTCAAGCGGTGCGGCACTAATCGGAACGGTCAGAAAGTGCAGCGACAGCGTTAAAAACTGTGTGTACAGCGAGGGTGCGACGCCGTTTATCGGCTCGGGCGCTGCAAATCACAAGGCCGAATCGGTTTTAGAATGGAGTTCGGGACGCGCGGCATATCTGTTAAACGGCGGGCTTGACAATTCTTATATTTGGCGCCAGACTTTGGACAAAGACGCATATCCTTCTTTTTCGGGCGATAGGGTGTACCGAAGCGGAAAAGACAGCTTTACGTCTGAAAAGCCTGCAACATTTATATTTTTTGACGGAAGCACGGTTACGGCAGAGCAGACAGACGGCGCCTGCGTTTTGATTGTGGCAAGCTACGGCGGTGACAGACTGATTGACGTTAAAAAGAAAGAGATTGCAAAAGACATGGCGGTAACGCTTGAGGAAATGGGGTTAAACCAAAAAAATGCGGACCGCGTTTGCGCAATGCTTTGGAAGAGTTTTGAAACCATGATTCCGCTTTGCGAGACGGCGAAAATCGGGTTTTAAACGTATTTTACACTATGAAAAACGGGAATTTATTCCCGTTTTTTTGTGTCTGATTTTAAAAACAAAATGAAATTTTGTTAAAAAATTTTCGGATTTCAAGCGTTTGTATGAAATAACCGCATAACCGCATAGAATGCGGTCTTTTTCTATTTATACAAACGTTTGAAAAAACGAGGAAATACATTGACAAAACATAGAATTTGTGATACAATCGTTTATGTAGTTATATGATATTTTTTTGTGTTTTAAATTATGACATGCGGGGGAAATAACGTGAGAAAAATTCCATTTTCACCACCCGATATTTCGCAAAATGAAATTGGCAAGGTGGTAGAAGTTTTGAAAAGCGGCTGGATTACAACCGGTCCGAAAACCAAAGAATTTGAAAAGAAAATTGCTTCCTATTGCGGAACGAAAAAAGCCGTTTGTTTAAACTCCGCAACGGCGGCGCTTGAACTTTCACTTCGTTTATTCGGCATCGGCGAGGGTGACGAAGTTATCACAAGTGCATATACATATACTGCGAGCGCAAGTGTTGTTTGTCATGTGGGGGCAAAGCTTGTGTTGGTTGACACAGCGCCCGACAGCTATCAGATGGATTATGACAAGCTGCAGCAGGCGATAACCGAGCGCACCAAAGCTATTATTCCCGTTGATATCGCGGGTGTGATGTGCGATTACGACAAAATTTTTGAAATCGTAAACGCAAAAAAACAGTTATTTCATGCGGACAATGCATATCAGGCGGCACTGGGACGGATTTTGGTGCTTGCCGATTCGGCGCACGGGTTCGGTGCTTCTTATAAAGGAAAAATGAGCGGATCGGTTGCGGACTTTACGTCGTTTTCTTTCCATGCTGTTAAGAATTTAACAACGGCGGAAGGCGGCGCGGTTGCATGGCGCACGATTCCGGGACTTGATAACGAAGAAATTTACAAGCAATTCATGCTATTATCTTTACATGGCCAGTCAAAAGACGCACTGGCGAAAACAAAGCTCGGCGCATGGGAATATGACATTGTGATGCCTGCTTATAAATGCAATATGACCGACATTATGGCGGCAATCGGATTAGGGCAAATGGAGCGGTATGCGGACATTCTGGCAAAGCGGAGAGCTTTGATTTCCTGCTATGACAGCGGCCTTTCCGATTTAAACGTTTCTATGCTGAAGCATTTTACGGATGAATATCAATCGAGCGGGCATTTGTATTTAATGCGCTTAAACGGCAAAGACAGCAAATTCAGAAATGCGTTTATTACGAAAATGGCGGAGGCAGGTATTGCGTGCAATGTGCATTACAAACCGCTGCCTATGCATACGGCTTATAAGAATATGGGATTTGATATTCAAAATTATCCCAATGCTTTTAAACAATTTGAAAATGAGGTTACACTGCCGTTAAACTCGCTGATGGACCTTGATGACGCAAAATATGTGGTTGAAACGGCAAAATCGGTATTGGAGGTTTTGTGAGTGAATACGGTGTCTTTGAAAGAGCACGACTTTGCTTTGCGAATGCAGTCCGATGCGGTTTTGGAGTATAAGGCGCATATGAGCAAAAAGAGAGCGAGCCTGATGCTTAAACGTGTATTCGACATTTTGTGTTCGCTTATTCTCCTGATTTTATTAAGCCCTGTTATTCTCATTATTGCAATTTTGATTAAGCTGGATTCGCCGGGGCATGTTGTGTTTAAGCAAAAGCGAATTACAAAAAATGCAAAACCGTTTTATATTTATAAATTTCGAACCATGGTGGAAAATGCCGAGGCTCTCGGCACGCAAGTGACGGTGAAGCACGACGCGCGTGTGACGCGGGTCGGACGTACGCTTCGGAAATATCGGTTAGATGAGCTTTTGCAGCTTTTGAACATTTTAAAGGGTGAAATGAGCTTTGTTGGCACGCGCCCCGAGGTTGAAAAGTATGTTGCCGCATATTCGGATGAGATGTTTGCAACGCTTTTATTGCCGGCAGGTGTTACTTCGCTTTCAAGCATTTATTACAAAGATGAGGAAAGATTGCTTTCCGAATCCGAAAATGCGGACGAAACGTATATAAACGAAATTTTGCCGAAAAAGATGGAATATAATTTGGCATATTTAAAGAATTTTACATTTGTACGGGATTTAAAACTGATGATTATGACGGTTCTTGCGGTTTGCGGCAAGGAATATGCCAAGGCGGAACAGGAAGATGAAAAGGAGCTTACGCATGCGTGATGATAATTTGGTGTCGGTTATTATGCCGTCCTGGAATACGGCGGGATATATTGCAGAGTCCATTTACTCGGTTTTAAACCAGACACATAAAAATTTAGAGCTGATTATTGTGGACGATTGCTCGACGGATAACACCGATGAGGTGGTTGCTTCGTTTGATGATGACAGAATCCGCTATTTTAAAAACGAAAAGAACAGCGGTGCTGCGCTGACGCGGAACAGGGCTATGCGCGAGGCAAAAGGAAAATGGATTGCTTTTTTGGATTCGGACGATTTATGGGAACCCGAAAAGTTAGAAAAGCAGATTGCGTTTATGGAAAAAAACGGATATGATTTTTCCTATCACGATTATGAAAAAATTGATGAAGAATCAAAACCTTTAAACATTTATGTGACTGGCCCGAAGACGGTTACAAAGCGAAAAATGTATAACTACGGCTATCCCGGCTGCTTGACTTTTATGTATAATTCTGATACAATGGGTCTGATACAGATAAAAGACATTAAGAAAAACAACGATTACGCGATTTTGCTTCAGCTTTGCAAAAAAGCAACCTGTTATTTGCTGCCGGAAAATCTTGCGAAATACAGAATCAGAAAGAAATCAATTTCGCATGATAAGCTACGTAAAAAGTTAAAAAGTCATTACGACTTGTTTCATTTTTGCGATGAAAAGCCGGCGCCGATTGCACTTTGGTTTGCCGTTATGAACATGTTTTACGGTGTGCTGAAAAAGAAAAATTACGAAATAAAAACCGAAGGCAGATAAAATCGTTTAAGCTGCTTTGGTTTGAATCCGGAGGATGCGTACGTTGGATAGAGATTCTGTTTTTTACAAATTGAGAAGAAAAGGGCAGGTTGCGGCTGCAAAGATTTTGCCTCCCGAAACCGTCAGCAAAATATACTCTAAAGTCGTTTTAAAGAAGAACGTGGATTTAAAGAATCCGAAGACGTTTAATGAAAAAATTCAGTGGATGAAAATTCACGCATACCCTAAAATGCCGCTGGTTGTGCAGTGTGCGGATAAGTTTGCGGTTCGCTCTTATATTCACGACAAGGGGCTGGATAGCATTACGGTTCCGCTCCTCGGTGCCTGGGATGATGCACAAAAAATCAACTGGGACGAGTTGCCTCAAAAATTTGTTTTAAAATGTGCACACGGCTGTGCTTATAACATTTTGGTTCCCGACAAGGATAAGTTAGACAAAGAAGCAACCGTTAAGCAGCTCAACAAGTGGCTTAAAGAGGATTTTGGCGCCTATAACATTGAATTTCATTATTCGAAAATTCAGCCGAGAATGATTGTTTGCGAAGAATTTTTGGGCGAGTGCATTACCGACTACAAATTTTTCTGTTTTAACGGCGAGCCGAAATATATTTATGTTTCCTCTGATTTAATTCACGACAGGGAAGCGAAAATCGGCTTCTTTTATTTGGATGGCAAAAAAATGCCTATGGTTCGAACCGATTATACCGATATTAGCAGCATTGAATTGCCCTCTTTTTTTGACCGCATGTTAGAGGATGCAAAAACGCTTTGCGCGGATTTTCCGTTTGTGCGGGCAGATTTCTTTATTGCAAACGACACATATTATTTTGCGGAGCTTACATTCACGCCGAGCGGCGGAATGATGCCCTTTAATCCTGATTCTTATGATTTGGAATGGGGAAAAATGCTTAATATTTCAGAGTATACCGGTTCTAAAAAATATTGTAAATAATAAAGTTTGGAGATTGATAGTGTGGAAACGCAT
>CAKSHV010000065.1 GCA_934457515.1 uncultured Clostridia bacterium | reverse complement strand
GTGTACTTTGCACTGCAGTTCCCGCATTTGCTCGCACAGAAGTGGTAAACAATGGTCTTCTGCCCGAGGCGGGAATTACCATGGAAAATATTGACTTGAAAATCGGCTGGCAAGTATATGTTTTAACGAGCGACGCTACGGTTAATGCTGCAATAGCGGACAGAACCTTTGTTGGGCGCGGCACAGTGGAGGGTTCGTTTACCGTTGCCGATAAAACCTTTACTTTCACAACAACCGACTTTAACGATTACTTAGACGTTTGCTTCATGTATGTAACAAGCGTGCTGGGCAATTCCGCAGACTTAAAAGCGGCAATTGAAGCGGCTAAAACAACCGTTGCCGGTATGGAATTAAAACCCGACGGCACCGCATATGTAACCGGTAACGAGGGCAAGAGAAATTTAAAGCGTTATTTCATGACGCTGCTCGGTGAGGACTATTCCGGTTTGAACAATGAGGATTTAGCCAACCATAACGTTTTGGCTAAAGCGACCGTTACGGTGAAAGACAAGCTGGCAGGCACCCAAGAAGTAGAAGTCGGTAACATTCCCGAGGGCACTTTGTTTTTGGCGTCAAGCAAAATCAGCAATGATTTGCCGAGCACATGGCAGAGCTTGAACGGCGTTTATCAGCAGAAAACCACAGACGCTGATGTCGGCATTGACGGTTCGTGGACGGTATTTACCGCACCCGAAACCGGAACATACACCGTTTGGGCAACCAAGAGAGACCGCACAACAACAAACGGCACAACCGCTGATACAGGCGCACATCAGCGTGACATTTTCGTTGATGTTTCGGGCACAAAACTTTCGTTTGATCGTGCAAAAAAATCAGACGGTTCTTATTATGCACCGACCAACATGGCATATTACTGGGAACCCGAATTGAACGGCACAACCGTGAACTTCACAAAGGGTCAAAAGGTTTATGTGCGCATGCTTTCCGGCACAGGTAACTATGCAGGGTCTTACGGCTTTGTATTTATCCCGGCCGATCAGGACATTGCGCCGGCCACAATGATTTCTGAGGCAAACTTCGCTGCTGTCAGTGCAGAAACTTTGTCATCGCCCCACACGGGCAGCGCGCTTGTTTCCAAAACCGTTACGGTGAACGGCAGCGAAGTAACCGCAACCGAAAGAACGGCATTTGCGGCTTTCCCGCGCATTAGACAGTATGACATGAACGGAAATTATTTGGCAACAGCAACCGTTATGGACGCGGTTGTTGCGGCAGACGCAGCAGACGATTCCTATGACCTTTCCAAAATTGATACAAAAATGGCGATAGACGAAGCGCTCGAATATTTGACTGTAACCGTAAACGGCGATCCTTGCTTAAATCCGGACAGAGTTGCTGTGAATGACGGTGATGTGATTACAGTTGAGAGCAGTGTCGTTGACAAAACCAATTTCAAACCACTTTCTCTGAAAGGTATCATTACGGCTAACGGTTCTGTCGGCACAGGCGATGCTTTGAAAATAAACGGCGTTGCCGACGGCTGCAATTCGAAACTGGTAGCAGCGGGTGACGCGAGAAATCTTTCGGATTGGCGCGGAATTGATATTACGGCTAACGACGCGTTGGCAGACTGCTACATAAACGGTTACATTACGATTGGCAAAGATGTTAGTGACACAGACGGTGACGATACAAAGGTTATCATGTTTGTAAAAGACATGAAAATTTTGCACAGCGCAATCAGAAGCGTAACTGCAAATGGCCAACCCGGCGACTATCGTTTGGAACTCGGCATTGTGAGCCCGAATACCGACAGGATTAAATTCGATGACGGTTACACGTACATTTCGCCGAATTTCCCCGAAAACGGCAAACTGCAGGAACCGAAATACACCACATATGATTTGTCGCATCTGTATTTAACGAACTCTACATGTGCGGCGGATACAAAGGTAACTGCAGCCAAGACGGCGGACGGCGTGTATAAGCTTACCACCAACAAATCTTTGGCGGTTGTTCTGTACCGTGTTGTGAAAGATTCCACAGGCACGATTACAGGTGTTACGACAGAATACAAAATTTTAGACTTTATGGGCGATGGCGAAACCGTTAGGGTTGGCAACAACGAAACGGTATACGTTTGGGAAGGTTCGTTTATGAAAGACGCGTCCTCCGCAAGCTTAAAACCGCTTTGCGCTCCGCTTACAAAATAATTTGTAAGGAAATAAGTAAATAAAAACGCAAGCCACGTCGGAACGGACTATAGTCCGTTCCGATTTTTCTTTGCAGAAAAATCGTCACATGCGCCGTCGTTCCTCCTTTTTCGTTTAACTTGCTTGCGCGCGTTAAACGAGGCGCCCTGCGGGCGCAAAAAAGAAAACCGCTTTGAATGCGCAATTTTCGGGTGTCGCAGAGAACCCGCCGTATAATTGGGGAATAACGGGGACATTGCCCGCCGTGGAATGCACACTTTTGGGTCGGATTTTTTATCTGATTTTCATGCGGAAGTTTATGAATTAAAATATGCGAAATTTGCTTTGGCATGAAGCAGGAGTTCAAAAATTGGGATAAATATTGTAAAATACTCTTATTTTCATGCGTAAAAATACAATATTATTGCAAATTAATGTTTGGGCACAATGCGCGTTTTTGGTGAAATTTTAAGAATAAAAAGTTTGCAAACCGTAACTTTGAGTTTAAAAATAATAAAAAATATCGGAAATTTATGAAAATACTGTTGCTTTTTTATTTTTATGGTGCTATAATATATTTATGCTATGTTGCTCTTTTAACAAGAAAGCAGAATCCATGCTGCTTTAAAATGAGAACAGCTCCCGTGAGGCATTTCTTTGCAAACGTTTGTTTTGTTCGGTTTAACCTGCCGACAGTTCAAAGCATGCATTGTGCTTTTTCTAACCAAAAAAGCAGTTGAATGTGTTTCGGATAAGTCTAAAGCCAAGACTTTGTGTGCTGATTTTCGTTTAATATTGTATAAAGGAGTGTAAAAAAATTATGAAATTGAGTAAAAGAGGCATAGTGGCACTGGCACTGGCTGTTTTAATGGTGCTTACGTCTGTTCCCGCTTTTGCTGCGACAGTTACTGTTCCTGCAGTTATCGACATTCCCGATGAAGGCTTGCCGATTACCTGGGGCGGCTGCGGTTGGAGCATGGCTCTTAAAATCGTTTTGTCGGATGAAAGCGCAGCAATGCTTGGTGTTAGCGGTGCAACCGGCGCCGATTATTTGAAAGACACCGCATTCAGCGGCGTAATGACCTATAAGAACGTGGACACGGCAGTAAACGGCAACGGTAAGCCGTTCCTTGGAACGATTACGTTCAACGACGCGGTTGTTACTTCATCTGTTGCAAATGATGCAAAAACAAAGTATTGTTTGGTAATCAACATGGAGGCTATGCGTGCAGGTTCTCCGGAATTAGCAGAAGCATATGAAGCAGATCCGGCTAATTTCCAAACAGCTAACTTCTTCAACGCAAAAGATTGCGGTAACTACTCGTTGTCGAACGCTGTTTTGAAGAAGGGTACAAACATTCTGGCACAGAGCGCAACCGTTGATTCCGGCGTTTTCCCGGAGAGCGCAGTTTTTGTTGCAGCCAGCGGTTTCGGCGGCAGCACAACCGGCTGGTCAGCAACCGGTGCAGACGGATACTCTTTCTATCAGAGAAGAGATAACGTTGACGGTCCGTATGCCGTGTTTAAAGCCAAAAAGAGCGGTGACTACAAAGTTTGGGGCTTGGTGAAAAACTGGGGCGACACAAACGGAAGCCGTTTTGTTGTAATTTCGGTAAACGGCACACAGAAAATGGCGTTTAACAGAACAAATGCCAAAGCGCCCGGTTCGAATTTTAACGTTGCAGACTACTGGTATTGGGAGCCTGCGGGCAACAACCCGACCGTTACATTGACAGAGGGTCAAGACACAGTTATCCGCTTGGACAAATCTTCGGGTCAAAGCGCTCGTTATGCAGGCTTTGCACTGGTTCCGGTTGAAGAAAACTTCACGATGGACACTGCAACAGCACAGTCCGCAGAGATGCGTTTAACTCCGACTGTTTTAACGCAGCTGCAGTCTGTTACAACCGATAGAGCATCTGTTGAAACCGGCGCAGACGTTAAAGTTACGGTGAACGGCACAGAGGTTACCGCAAAAGCACATGCGGCACTCAGTGCGGGCGCAGTTGTTCCGCTGAATGATTTAACGGGCACATTTATTACAAAACCGACTGTTTTGGACGCATTGCAGGCTGCAAAGATTGACACAACAACCTATGCAAACGGCGTTTTGGCAAACGGCAAGGTTACGTTGAACGGTAAAACCGTAAACAACTTCGGTTGCTTGTATGTAAAAGCCGGAGATGAAATCACCGCAACCGTTTCGGACACCATGGACAAAACCAATTTTGCTCCGTTTGCTATCGGTTCAATCCGTAACACGGAGGGCGGCGCAACCTCTCCGAATGAGGGTTGCGTTAAGTTCTGCGTAAACACCGGAACACTGCCGGAATTCGCGAAGACGAAAGAGGCTACAGGCTTTAAAGACTGCTACTTTAACGGTATTATCACAACGAGCGCGGCGCACGGCATTATTCCCGTCGGCGAAAAAATTTACTTTAAGAATGTTAAAGTCAGAGATATCCAGGCGTACAGCAGTACACGTTTAGATTTGGTTTTGGATAGGGGCTATATCAGCTCCAGCAAGACGCAGAATAGTGCAGAGTGGTGGGCAGAGTGCGAAGCAAAAGCTATGATAACTATGCCGGACGGAACGGTTAAACACGACCCGACCATGTACATCATGCAGGCAGGTATTTATAATTTCAACGAGCTGTACATCACAAACAGCCAGACTGAGGCAGGTGTTAAAGTAATCGACAACGGCAACCATTACGTTCTGCTTGCAGACGGCTTAGAGCACGTTCTTGTTACAACCGTAACAAAGAACAGCGACGGAAACGTTGTTTCGACCGATACGGTTGATACATTTGTTTCGTTCAACAGTCCGCTGGCGGTTACCCCGGCAGCAAACCAGACCGTTTATGTTTGGAATATGGACGAGATGACAGGCACAACCATGCAGCCTGTTTGCCGGCCGCTTACGAAATAAGAATTCATAATTTTAAGGAAAAACAGAGCCGAAAGGCTCTGTTTTTTTTTTAAGTGTCGACTGCGTCGACACTTTCAAAGAGAAAACTCGTTACACTCGCATTCTCTTTGATTCAAGGGCTTACGTTCGCACGGCTTGCCGGAACCAAAGGTCAGGCAAGCCAGCCCTTGTAAGGAGTAAAATCGCAGGCACATGTCCTGCGATTTTACGAATTTAAGTTTTGAGGGAAATTCCCTCAAACTCCCTTTTTGCCGAAACCATTTTTCTACATATTCAGGCGGCGCGGGCGTGAGGTCGCGCACCACTGTTTTTATGTGCACAAATGTGTGAAAAAACGCGGTACTCTACCGCGTTTTTACTATGTTTTTGGCGTTGTTTTCCGTAAAAAATCATAAATTTAAAAATAAAAGTCAAAGAAAGTCAAATTTTTTCAAAAAAACTATTGACAAATCCTTAAATTAGTGGTAATCTATTATCAGATGTTAGCACTCGGCTGTTGTGAGTGCTAATAAGGAGGTGTTGATATGGCAGACATTGATGAGCGAAAACGCCGGATTCTGCAGGCGATTATTGATGATTATATTGACACGGCAGAGCCTGTCGGTTCCAGAACCATTGTGAAAAAATGCGATTTGGGACTAAGCCCTGCAACCATTCGTAACGAAATGGCGGATCTTGAGGACATGGGCTATTTGAAACAGCCGCACACCTCGGCGGGCAGAGTGCCGTCACTGAGCGGTTACCGCTTTTACGTTGACGAGCTGATGACCCAATACAGTCTGACCATGGAGGAAGTAAACGCACTTCGAAACACCATGGCGGTGAAAATTGATTATCTGGAAAAGATTATTGCAAAAACCACCGAGGTGCTTTCCAAACTGACCAACTACACGGCGGTTATTTCCGCACCGACCTTAACATCAGGCAGTTTAAAGCAGCTTAGGCTGATTTTGGTTGATCCGCACCGTCTTTTGGCGGTTGTGATTACCAATCAGGGCATGGTGAAAGATAAAAAAATTCAGTTTGACGAAATGCTTTCCGCCGAGACGGCGACTTTAATGGAAGAGGTTTTAAACAAACATTTTGCAGATGTTGATTTTTCGCAGATTACCATTGAAAGCTTATATGCGGTTTCGGAATCGAGCGGAATTTCGGTTTCGCTTATGCTTCCGATTATTGAATTTATGCGCGCCTGCGTAAAAGCAGAGGCGGAAACGGATGTGTTCTTAGACGGTGCAACCAACATGCTAAACTTTCCCGAATATGCGGATTTGGACCGTGTGCGGAAGTTTTTAAATGCGGTAAATAACCGTGCGGATGTGATTCGTGCCGTGCAGCAGGTGCAGCAGGAAAACGACGGAATCCATATTAAAATCGGCAGCGAAAACACCGGAAACGGTTTTGAGGACTGCTCGATCATCACTTCAAGATATAAAATCGGCGACAGTATGGAGGGTGTAATCGGGATTATCGGTCCCGTGCGCATGGATTACAAAAAAGCGGTTTCGGTTTTAAAAAGCACAACCGGTCTTTTGAGTAAAAAAATGTTGGAAATAACGGGTGAAAACAGCCCGAAGAATACGGAGGGAAAAGAAACTAATGGCTGAGAAAAAGGAAAAGAAAGCGGCAGAGGAACAGACAGAAGAAACAAAAGCAACGCCCGCTGAAGAAAAGAAAGAAGAAAAAAACGAATGGCAGGACAAATACATTCGCCTGTATGCGGATTTTGACAACTACAAAAAACGCACGGCGCGCGAAGCGCTTTCGTCTTACCAGAACGGTCTGATATCGGCAGTGGAAACGCTGCTCCCTGTGATTGATAATTTTGACCGCGCGGCGGCATCGATTGCAGAGGATGACGATTCTACCCTGGCACAGGGTGTTAAAATGGTTGCCAAGCAGTTTGCTGATTGCCTGGACAAATTAGGCGTTAAACCCATTGACGCAAAGGGCAAAAAATTTGACCCGAACATGCACAATGCGGTTATGCACATAGAGGATGACAGCTTTGGAGAAAATGAAGTGGCGGAGGAACTTTTGAAAGGCTATACATGCGGGGATAAAGTGATTCGGCACAGCATGGTTAAAGTTGCCACCGAAAAACAACAAAAGTTTAATAAATGCAAATTTTGGCTCATGGCTCAAAAGAACATATAAAAGAGTTTTAGCCAACACGACTCAAAAGAATAAAAAAGAACTTCAACTTTACAGCAAAACCTAGCACTTAATCTCAACCTTGAAAGCTGAGATCGTAACCGAGGGCATCATAGT
>CAKSHV010000064.1 GCA_934457515.1 uncultured Clostridia bacterium | reverse complement strand
GTACACACAGTACAAGCAACAAAGAACAAATCTTTTTGCTCATTTTCATTTTATAAATCTCCTTTTTCGTTTATTTTGGTGCACATGAAACAAAACGACGGTTGCCGCCTGCACCAAAAAGGCGGTTTTCGGTATAAAATCACAGTTCCTTGGTTAGGGGAACACCGTCGTTTTTTCAGATGCCGCGCCAGGTTAAAACGCGGCAGCAAAATCATCGTCGGGATTTTATTTCCGTGTCGCTTTCAAGTTGTCAGCCGCATGGCCGGCCGACATGAAAAATGAGTACATAACACTATAATTAGTATAATGCTGTTTTTTAAAAATTACAAGAGTTTTAAAAACACTTCTGAATTTACAATAGTAAGTTGTGAAAATTTCGTAATTTTCAAATGGAATATTCTACCCTTTTTGGACTGCGTTCCCAAATATAAGGGTAAAATTCTGCCAAAAAGAAAACCGCAGGTATACGCCCTGCGGTTTTGCAAATTTTTTTAAATCGGCTGTTTATTTTCCGAAAATTTCACAGACTTCGGCATACGATTCATGGGTGCCGATGTCATAACAGGTGCCCGAAAAAGCATAGGCGTAGACCGGCTTTTTTGTGTGCAGCCACGAGGGGAAAAAGCCCGGAGCGTCCGGATTGTTGCCTTCTTTCAAATAGGTGTCCAGCATTAAAACCGTATCCTTTTTATAAATATATGCCGCAAATGCCGCTAAATTGCTCACGGGCTCTTGAGGCTTTTCAACCATATAGGTCACTCTGCCGCTTTCGTCTGTTTTCACATTTGCCATGCGAATTAAATCACTTTTCTTTTCCATTTTCTTAACCAAAATGCAGTCGGCATTTTTTTCTTTATAATAATTGTAATAGTCTTTTAAGCGGAATGTGAATAAATTGTCGCCCGCAATAACGAATAACTCGTCATCAATTTTAAGCTTGTCTACCGTATATGCCAAATCTCCCACCGCGCCGAGCTTGTTGCTGTCATCGGTCGTACCGTCATCCAAAACGGTTAATTTAAGGGGAGATGCATGATTTTCCGCCCATTTTTCGAAATGAGAAGCAAATTTGTGATTGGAAATCACGATCACATCATCAATTTCGGGAATGGTTTCAAACTCCGAAACAATATAATCGATAATCGGTTTGCCTCCGACAGGCAACAGCGCCTTCGGTCTGTCTTTGGTCAGCGGATACAGGCGGGTTGCATAGCCCGCCGCAAGAATAATCCCCTTCATGCTTTTTTTCTCCTTTTTTTAAATTTCTTTTTAATGCCACGTGCCAAAAGCGCACCGCAAAAGCTGCCCGAAAAGTCAATGCACACATCGCGGAACTCGCACGAACGCCCGGGCGAAAACAGCTGATGAAATTCATCGCTTGCGGCATACAGCAAACAAAACAGAAGCGCAAACCACAGCGTGTTCTTTTTTAAGTAACCGTCCGACGTGAGGTATGCAAACACGCCGAGCAAAAGATATAGCGAAAAATGCGCGATTTTCCGAATCGTGTGTTCCAGTTCTTTCGCTTTTTTATCCACCGTTTTTTCACTTTTGTGCTTCATGGCGGGAACCATGCGCACGATTTTTTTCGTGACGGATTTGCTTGTTTTAGACGAAGTTTCCGCCGGCTGTGCGGAAAATGCAAAAATCACCACGCACTGCACAACAAGCAGAATTGCCGCGATTCTTCTGATTATTACATCCATTTTTTCTACCTACCAATCGTATTAAATATTGTACCACATATTTTATGCAATTTCAAGTCTTTTAAAAAAAACTATTGACATTTCCCAAATACGGTGGTATACTTTAGTTAAATTTTAAGGAGGATAAAAAGTATGACGGTGTTTGCCATTATTGCAGTCATTATCAGCATTATTAACGTGTTAGTCGTCCTAAACGTGAATAATGTTTTTTGTGCTGCACTGTCCTAACTTTTTGTGATATTCAGAATTTATTTTTCGTTCACAAGAGTCTGTGGTGTACGCACACCGCAGACCTTTTTTTATCCCTCCGAGAAAGGAGTTTAAAACATGGAACACTCATTTACGCTCTGTGTGCTGGTTGCCAACCATTTCGGCGTGTTAACGCGCGTTTCCTCGCTGTTTTCGCGGCGCGGGTACAACATTGACAGCCTAACGGTCGGCGAAACGCACGACAGAGAAATCTCGCGCATGACCATTGTTTCCCACGGCGACGAGGCGACGAAAGAACAAATCGTAAAACAGCTGAACAAGCTGATCGACGTCAAACAAATTATGGTTATGGACGAGCAAAACACCGTTTCGCGCGAGCTGATGCTGATTAAAGTACATGCAGACAAAAAGTGCCGCGGCGAAATTATCGAGGCGGTGAACGTGTACCGCGGGAAGATTGTGGATTTAAAGCCAAAAGAGCTTACCATTGAAATCACCGGTCCGCAGTCAAAATTAGACGCACTCATCGAATACTTAGGTCAGTTTGGCATTATAGAACTTTCCAGAACCGGCATAACGGCAATGGGCAGAGGCGATTTATGCTTGCAGGTGTGACGAAAAACGCCGCACTTTGAATAAATAATTTTATCTACTATTTTAAAAGGAGACGATAAAAATGGCAAAAATGTATTATGAAAAGGACTGTAATCTTCAATTATTAAATGGTAAAACCGTTGCGGTTATCGGCTACGGCAGCCAGGGTCACGCACACGCGCTGAACCTTAAAGACAGCGGTGTTGACGTTATCATCGGCTTGTATGAGGGCAGCAAGTCCTGGGCAAAGGCTGAAAAGCAGGGACTTAAGGTATACACGGCAGCAGAAGCTGCAAAAAAAGCAGACATCATCATGATTTTGATCAATGATGAAAAACAGGCAAAAATGTATTACGAATCGGTTGAGCCGAACTTAGAGCCCGGCAACATGTTAATGTTTGCACACGGTTTTGCAATTCACTTCGGTCAGATTGTTCCGCCTGCAGATGTTGACGTTACCATGATTGCCCCCAAAGGCCCGGGTCACACCGTTCGCAGCGAATATTTGGAAGGCAAAGGCGTTCCGTGCTTAGTTGCGGTTCAGCAGGATGCGACCGGCAAAGCGGAAGACATTGCGCTTGCCTATGCGCTCGGCATCGGCGGTGCAAGAGCTGGCGTTTTAAAAACCACATTCAAAACCGAAACCGAAACCGACCTGTTCGGCGAACAGGCAGTCCTTTGCGGCGGAATTTCGGCACTGATGCAGGCGGGTTACGAAACGCTGGTTGAAGCGGGATACGACCCCGAAAATGCATACTTTGAGTGCATTCATGAAATGAAGCTGATTGTTGACCTTATCTATCAGTCAGGCTTTGCAGGCATGCGCTATTCCATTTCCAACACGGCTGAATTCGGCGACTACATCACAGGTCCGAAAATCGTAACCGAAGAAACCAAAAAGGCAATGAAACAGATTCTGCACGACATTCAGGACGGCACATTTGCAAGGAACTGGCTGCTTGAAAATCAGGCAGGCTGCCCGCACTTTAATGCAATGCGCAAAATGCATGCAGAGCATCCGTGTGAAAAGGTCGGCGCAGAGCTTCGTAAGCTGTACAGCTGGAGCGACAACGAAAAGCTGATCAACAATTAATTTAAGAAACCGAGGTTTTAACATATGCGCAGCGACAGAATGAAAAGCGGTCCGGAACGCGCACCGCAGCGCTCGTTATTAAAAGCGCTGGGTCTTTCGGACCGGCAGATTGAAAAGCCGTTAATCGGCATTGTAAACTCCTTTAACGAGGTTATTCCGGGACACTGCCACCTGTCCCAAATTGCCCGCGCCGTGAAAGACGGCGTTTTGGCAGCGGGCGGCACACCGATGGAATTTAATGTCATCGGTGTGTGTGACGGTCTTGCCATGGGACACATCGGCATGAAATATTCGCTTGCATCCCGCGAGCTGATTGCCGATTCGATTGAGTGCATGGTAAATGCGCACTGTTTCGACGGTTTGGTATTCATCCCCAACTGCGACAAAATTGTTCCCGGCATGCTTATGGCGGCGGTTCGGTTAAACATTCCGTCCGTTTTCATGTCGGGCGGCGCAATGCTGTCGCTTACCGACCGGAACAATAAACCGATGGACTTAAACAGCGTGTTCGAGGCGGTCGGCAGTTATAAAATCGGAAAAACGGACGACGAAGGGCTTTCGTATTATGAAAACAATGCCTGCCCCGGCTGCGGTTCGTGCTCGGGCATGTTCACCGCCAATTCCATGAACTGCTTAACCGAGGCACTCGGCATGGCACTCCCCGGAAACGGAACAGTTCCGGCGGTATACGCCGAGCGTCTGCGTTTGGCAAAAGATGCGGGCATGCAGGTGATGGAGCTTGTGGAAAAGAATGTTTGCCCGTCCGATATTATTACCGAAAAGTCGTTTTATAACGCTTTGGCGGTGGATATGGCGCTTGGCTGCTCGACCAACTCGGTGCTGCACTTAACCGCGATTGCCAAAGAGGCGTCCATTCCGTTCAGCATTGAAAAAGTGAATGAAATCAGTGCAAAAACGCCGAATTTGTGCCACCTTGCTCCGGCGGGCGTGCACCATGTTCAGGATTTGAACAAGGCGGGCGGCATTTACGCGGTTATGCACGAGCTGAACAAAAAGGGCTTGTTAGACACATCCACCAAAACGGTTATGGGCAAAACCCTTGCCGAAATGTTAGAAGGCATTCAAAACTATGACGAAACGGTTATCCGTCCGATTGACAACCCCTATTCCGAAACGGGCGGTTTAGCCATTTTATACGGTTCCCTTGCACCGAACGGCGCGGTTGTGAAAAAGAGTGCCGTTGCACCCGAGATGCTGGTGCACACGGGTCCCGCAAAAGTGTTCGACAGCGAGGAAGAAGCAATCGAGGCGATTTATAACCGCAAGATTGAAAAAGGCGACGTGGTGGTTATCCGCTACGAGGGCCCTGCAGGCGGACCGGGCATGCGCGAAATGCTGTCTCCCACCTCGGCAATTGCCGGCATGGGACTGGACAAAGACGTGGCGCTGGTTACCGACGGCCGTTTTTCGGGCGCGACCCGCGGCGCGGCAATCGGGCACATTTCACCCGAAGCACAGGCAGGCGGCGCGATTGCCTATGTGAAAAACGGCGACATGATTTCCATTAACATTCCCGAAACCAAGCTGGATTTGCTTGTTTCGGACGAGGAAATGGAAAAGCGCAAAAAGGAAATGACCGTGAAAGAGAGAACCGGCGTGAAAGGCTATCTTGCCCGCTACGCAAAGCAGGTTTTGTCTGCCGACCAAGGCGCGGCATTCAAATAATTAACGCGAACCGCAAAAAGTTTTTTACTTATACAGTCTTTTGGCTATATTTTAAAACCAAAGGCAGTGCAAATATCATTTGCACTGCCTTCATTTATTTTTTACTTCCCACCGCTTATAAAGAAACATCCCTTACTTATTCATTTCTTTTTCCAGCTCCGGCAGCATAACGCCCGCCAACGCATTCCAGTTCATAAATCCGGGACTCATGGTGCTATCCCCTGTCTCGGGATTGTAATACTCATGCAAAACGCCGTTTTTTTGAATGTCGTTTGCAAGAAGGTCAAGCAGATTCTCCGCAATTCTTTGCGCCTCGGCGGTATATCCGTAGTTTAAAACGCCTTTAAACACCAAATACGTCGAAACAATCCAAATCGGGCCCTGCCAGTTTGACGGGTTGCTCATCTCGGTTGTGCTGTACATCGGCTCATTTTTCGCAAGGGTGCGGATACCGAAGTCGCTCCAGAACTCGTTTTCATTCAGCAAATGCTCGCGCACCATGCGCTCTGCCCGCTCTTTAGGAGCAATGCCTGCCCACATGGGCATAAAACAGGTCCAGCACTTGAATTTAAGCGGCACGTCCCAAGTGATTTCCTGCTTTGCACGCACCGGCTTTTGATTTAACATGTCCAAATGATAGTAAAGTCCGTCTATCTCGTCCCACATGTGCGCGTTCACCGCGTCTTTTAAGGTTTCCGCCTTTTCCTTATATAATGCCGCTTCCGCGTGCAGTCCACAGCGGTTTGCAATGTTTTCCATCGCCTTATATTCTTTAAACATAAAGCAGTTCAGCTCCACGCCCGCCGAAGAATTTAGGGGTCTTCCGTATATAGCGGGGTGATTGTCTGTACCCGAGCCGCGATAGCTGCGCCAAACAAACAGTCCGTTTGCAGCTTTTTGCGTATTCTCCCAATGGGCGATATACGCTTTTAAAAAGGCATAAATCTTAACAAGCTCGGTAACACTTACTTCTTTTTTGCACGCAATTTCAGTCATCTGTGCCAAAAGGGGCTTTGCCGCGTTGTAATCAGCGTCTGCTCCCCGCGGCGATCTATCCGCAGGCGGCAAAACGCTTCGGCTGCTGTCGGTCGGGTGCGCGCAAATTACATAGGGCACAAACCCATCGGGCGCCATGTAGTCCGCAAAATTCTGCACACAGCCGAGGGCGTAGTCTGCCGTATCGTCAAACACATCCGTAAGCCCGAGTGCGCAAAAATAAGAGTCCCAGTCCCACAGCTGTCCGCGGTAACCCGCCGCGGGGTCTAAAAATTTGTGTTTCAAAACGCCGTCTGCCTCATGGAAAGACGTGCGCCAGTTTTCACGGATAAATCTTAAAACTGTTTCGTGGTTTGTTGCCGGCTTTTCGTAAAACATCTCTTAAATCTCCTTAAATGATGTAAGACAAGGCGGTGCAAACGAAAAATGTCTGCACCGCTTTATGCTTTATTTTAATTTCTTTTCAATCTCGTCCGAAAGAGCATTTAAGAAATCGGCATTGGTAAGCTCAATCATGCCGCTGTCGCATGCCGCCGCCATTTTCGGGTCAATCGGAATTCGCGCGGTGTTTTCAATGCTAAAAGACGCCGCCGTTTCGTCCAAATGGCTCTCACCGTAAATAAAATGCTGTTTTCCGCAGTCCGGGCAGGTGAAATACGACATGTTTTCAACCAGTCCCAAAACCGGAATATTCATCATTTTTGCCATGTTCACAGCCTTTGCCACAATCATAGACACAAGCTCCTGCGGCGAGGTTACAACCACAATGCCGTCAACCGGAATGGACTGGAAAACGGTCAGCGGAACATCGCCCGTTCCGGGAGGCATGTCGACAAACATATAGTCCACATCGCCCCACTCCACATCGGTCCAGAACTGTTTCACAACGCCGCCGATAACCGGTCCGCGCCAAACAACCGGCTCGGTTTCGTCCTGCAAAAGCAGATTAAGTGACATGATTTTAATGCCTGTTTTGCTTTCCACGGGGAAAAGCGCCGTTTCGCTGCCCTGCGCTTTTTCCTTAATTCCAAACGATTTCGGAATAGACGGGCCCGTAATATCCGCGTCCAAAATTGCGGTTTTAAAGCCCTTTCTCTGCATGGCGACCGCAAGCAGAGAGGTAACCAGCGACTTACCGACGCCGCCCTTTCCGCTTACAATACCGATAACCTTTTTAATATGACTGTTCGCGTTCGGCTTTTCCAAAAAACTTTCGGGCGCAGCATTTTGGCTGCCGCAGCCTGCCGAACACGTGTCACAGTTGTGTGTGCATTCTTCGCTCATAATATAAACC
>CAKSHV010000063.1 GCA_934457515.1 uncultured Clostridia bacterium | reverse complement strand
TTCACACGCTTTGTAAACACGGTCGGCAGCGTAAATGGGCTTGTCACCTGATTTTCCCTTTTAAAAACAGAAACCGACCGTTTCTCCCAATCGGAAAAATAAGGAATATCTGCCTGAAACTGCAAAGCAAATTTATACATTCCGCTGCTTTTTATCCGTTCAAACCCGTCGGTGCTTACCGCTCTGCACGAAATCTTTTTTCTGTCCCCGTTAAAATCGGTTTTAAGAACGCCCTCGGCAGATAAAATTTTATACATGTCCGATACTTCGCACGCACTGCCTTTAAAAACGCCTGCAACGGTCATCGTGCGCGAAAGTTCACGCACAGACGTGGTAACCGCACCCGCCTGCCCCGAAAACGAAACGGTTTTGCATTCCTTTGCGGGATTTCCGAATCCGTTTATCGCCGTCACATTCATTTTTTCGTGCGTACCGCCGCCCATTTCAATTTTGCCGAGCGCATTTTCAAATATCATTTTAAACATCTTTTTTCTCACCCGTTCCTTAACTTATTCAGCGTTTCGCTGTCACGGATTGCGCGCAGCTGCGCACTTGTGCTCTCGCCCGCAGACGGCTGCACCACATAGGTTGTCTTATAATTGTTCGTATAGCTCCCGCCGGCAGAACCCGAATACACACTTGCCGGCAGAATTGCAGAAAACTCATCCGATATTGCCTGTGCCGCCTGTACCAAAAGATCGGACACCGCCGCCTGAAAACCTTGCATAAATCCGCCGCCCGCACTCTTGCCGATTTCCAAAAACTTGTCCGGCAGCTCGCCGAACTCGTTTAAAATCTCGCTTTTAATGGCTTCATACTCATCATGATACAGCACGCGGCTGATTTCGGTCGCCGCCTCCTGCTTTTCTTTCCACTCGCTTATATAGCGGCTTAACGTTTCATCATCGTAGTCTAACAGCGCATTGGTAAACTGAAGTCCGTCCTCTACAGACAAATCCCTCAGTGTTGCAAAAAATCCCTGAGGAATATCCGCGCGGTCCTTTAAAGCAAGCAAATTATCCGCATAGGTTTTAAGCTCCGCCGTCTGCTTTTTCAAATCGTTTATCTGAAAGCCCTTAACCTCGCTTTCGGTCAGTGTATGCCCGTCGTTTGACCACTCGTATTTCACGCCGATTACTGCATCGGTGTCATACAGCCCGCCGTAGTCTTTCAATTTGTCGGCAAACCGCTCCTGCTCTTTTTGCAAATTAGAAATTTTGTCCTTGGCAGAATCCAAAAATTCATTATACGCTTTTTCAAGCTCCTTTTTTTGGTCCTCCAAAAGGTCACGCTGATACACAATAATTTTCTTGGTATAGTTCCACCATTCCTTGGTGCCCTTCTCTAAATATGTGTCACGCAAAGACTCCATTTTGGCGTAATAATCCGATTCACTGATGACCTGCAAATCTTTCTGCAAATCCAAATCATCCATCAGGCGCTCAAATTCTTTGGAAACCTCGAAAGAATTATCTTTAATATTTGCCGCAATGCCGTTTGTCACGTCGCGCGTGATTTCGCCCGACGCCGCAAATGCCGAGCTTAATCGTTCAACAGCGTCTGCGGTCTTTTCAATTGCCTCACAGCTTGACTCCGACATTTTACCGATGTTGTCCAAACATTTTTTAAACTCACTGTCATCACCGGTAATTTTAATTTTTACACCGTCGTCCAAAATCCGGTCCTCCTTTCAAAAAAATATGCTTTCCGGACGTCTAAAGCAAAACGCCGGAAAGCAACTTTCTTAATCGTAAAACAAGCCGCTGAATTTTGCAAGTTCATTTTCCGCATGGGAATGAAAAGAATTCTCCGACAGCGCATACTTTTGTTTCAGCATGAGTAAATCCTTGTTCTCCCCGCTGTATGCGCGATATCCCATGATTTTGCAAATGGCATGCCTGTCCTCCAGCGTTTCAATTTCCAGCAAAAATTCCCACCAGTGAAACGGCTCTGTTCTGCGATAGGATAGGTCAATGCCCGACTGATTCCGAATCGCAATGATTAGCGCGTTTAAATCCGTTTCAAACGAGAAAATCCGCTCTTCATGCCCCGCGTCGCCAAACTCCGGTGCGCTCCGCCTTTTCGGATACCCCTTTAAAAACCAAACAACCGCCTTTAACATGTCGCCCGCGGGCTCGTTTATTAGCTTTCCAAAAACGATTTTGCTAATCTTTGCCGCACTGCGCACGCAGGAAGATAAATCGTCTTTGTCCATTTCCTCCAATAGACGCGACACACGAATCCACACTTTAAAATCCGTTGCAATTTTATAAGTGCTGCCGTTTATTTTAAGTTTCCTGGGCGGTTCATTTTCCGCAAAATTCAGCATTGTTTCACCTCATATATTATTTAGCCGCCGTAAAGGTCGGTGTGCCGTTTGAAACCGTAACGGTGCCGCGTTCGATATTGCCGCCGAAATTAATGTCAAACAGTATTTTCTCGTCAACTGTGTTAAAATCTTTCAAAACAACGGTTGCTTTGTTTTTCCATGCCTTGAATTTCGGTGCCGCTTCCGTGCCGGAATTTCCGGCAAATACGATTAAAACGTCCCTTTGCACATCCGCGCCGGTCGGCAGATTGTAAAACATGTCGTACAGATAATCAAACGCCTTGTCGCCTTTGTATGCCGCAAGTTCCTGCGGAAGTGTCGGCTTGTATGAAGTCACATCGTCGGTCGGCGTTTCGTCCTCAATGTAATCGTTTGTCACGATATTTGCATTTACCGCCAAATCAAAAATGGCAGACTTGCCGATTCTTGCCCACTCGGCACTGGTTGTTCCCACATCAATAAAGGGAATCGTTTGAAACTTTTTTAACTTTTCCATTGTTTATTGCTCCTTTTCGTAATAATAAGAAATCTGAATTGAAAACATGAACTTTGCTCCCAGCTCGTCCGCACCGGCAAGACCGCCGTTTGCAAACGGCAGAACCTCCATGTCTGTTACGGTGCAGTTTTTCGGGAAAACAGGATAGTTTTTCTTCTCCGCCTGCAAGTCAATCCATGCCGCAATGTTTTGCACATCGGCAAGACTCTCTTCATTTTCGCCGCTGTTCGGCAGAAAAGAAACAGGCTCATACCGAATCAGCGAAAATGTATAGATCTTGTCCCCGCTTCCGTCAATGAAAGGCGAGCCGTCCGCCCATTCGTCGGAGTAAGCCGTGTCCGGCGCAAAAACCGTGTCCCCCGCGCCCGACTCGGAAAAATTAAAATACAAATCTCCGATATAAGGGCAAGAGGATAGCCATTTTATTACGGCGCTTGCTTTGTTCATTTAAAAATCGGCCCCTTTCTTTTTAAATACTTCTGCACGGCAGCAATCAGCTTTTTCCACCTGGTCGGCCTTGCCGCAATATCCCACCTGCTCGACGCAAGCGGATGAAACGTCTTTTTAAATTTGCGGTTTGAAAAATAGACAAATCTCGCATACCGCATGCGGTGCACAATTTCGCCCGCACGAATCGTAACGTTCTTGGCAAGACGGCCCGTGCGCATGGGGATAAACGGATAATATAATTTATACCATTCTTTCGCCGCATAGTTTTCCAGCCTGAAATTTTTCAGGCGCTTTGAAATCAAATTGGTATTGATTTTCGGATTCACTTTAATTGTAAAACCCAAACCGTCACACCCCCTCAACTCTTGTGTGCGCAAGGTAGGAAACCGCACTGTTTTTCCGAACCAGCGTGGCGGTAAAACAGTCGGGCTTTTTCTTTTCGATTAAATCACTCATCCGCTTGCCTGCCTTGTCCTCAATCACACTGCGCACCACGCCTTTAAACAAAACATCTCCGGGGCGAATGTCGCAAAGGGGCAGACGGCAGATGTACACATTTTTGTCTTCCATTGCCGTCTTTGAAAATTCCCTGTCCTCTTTTAACCCCCAGTAGCACCCGTCATACACCTCGCGCTTATAGAAAACTGCCGTTTTTCCGTCCGCACCGGTTTTTAAAACCTTGCGGTACACCGTAACGCTTGTGCAAAACTGCGGAAAAATATGTTTCTTCTTCATTCATTCACCCCGCAGTATAAAAGCGGAATCCCGCCGTCTGTTTTTTCAAACTGCAGCGCTTTTGTAATGCACATAAAAATTTCGTCATGCACATCATCGGCAGTATCTTTGTACTTTACCGAAACACCGTCGTTTGAAACCTCCGACACCGCGCCTTGCACGTTCATCTCCGCTTTGCTTTTTAAAAGGGGCAAAAGCTTAAAAATAAGAGTCTTGATTTTATCGCAAATGTTTGAGGTGTCGGACAGCCGACCACGCGTAAAGTAAGCAATCTCACACTCCGCCGCCCGTTCAAGCTGCATAAATTCCTGCTCGCTCAAATCGCCGTCCATACCCACATATTCCGCATAGGTTAAAATCATTTATCTTTCCCCTTTCGCTTTCAATTACGCCTTGTGGTGCAGATAAATGCCGGCCGCCTTGTTGGTATAAGCGTCTGCCAAGCCGTATGCACGGTAGAAGAACATCCAGCCATCGCTGTCCTGGTTTTCCTCAGGCGAAATAATTTTGTTTACGGTGTGCTTGGTATACTGCAAAAGTGCAGGCTTGTGCACAATCATAAAGTTAATGTCTTTCGCACCTGTTGCTTTGGAAAATCCGCCCGATTCCTTGCCGGATGTTGTGCCGTCGTTTAAATCGATTGCCGTGTAAAAACGTGTCTGCGGAACCATAACAATATCGGAAAAACGAATGGTAACCTCTTTGGATTTTGTTGCATCCAAATCCTGAATCATGCCTAAAAGTGTAGGTGTGATGAATAAAACGCGGTTTTCCATCGGCACCTCGTCCTCGTCTAATTTGTTGGTTGCAGCACGCAGCGCGGAAATAACCGCCGCACCGTCCGAAAGTGTCGCACCGGCAGAAACTTTGGAAATACCGGTCAGGCTTGCATATTTTGCAAAGCGGAACGCGTCTAATTCGGGAACGACCTTGGTGCGGATAAATTCGCTCGAAAGTCTGCCGAATGCCGCACCGGCGGTTTCTTCATTGTCCATCGCGTCCACAATAAATTTTCTGCCGCGGTCATAGTTTAAAGCAACCGTTTCGTTTGTCAGCGTAACATTGCCCTTCACATATCCGCCGTTTCTCGAATAATCTGCCAAGCCGTCCATCGAAATCTTCGGAATAATAATTTCGTTTGCATTTGCACCCATGCGCACCAGTGTGCTGTCCCCATCCAAAATGGCGGTTTTGGATTCCTGAGTGTATACTTCGTCCAAAAGGTCAATGTAACGTTTAAATTTTGTAATTGAATTAGCCATAGTTTTTTCTCCTTTTCTTTGTTAAAATGAATTGATTAAAAATTAAGCAAGAGGCAAACCCATCACGGCGCGAACCTCCGACTCGTCAATTTTGCCGCAGTCGCCGCAACTGGGCGGAATGTCCACCATCGGATGGCTGCAAGCATAAATCGAATCCAAGTTGCGTGTAATTTTAGAATAAATCACATTGTCCGCCGGCGCATCCTCTTTCAAAGCCTCTGCCTTAAACGCCTCAAAAATGCTGTCCCGGGTCAGCGTATTTATAAATTTGTTCTCCCCAACAGCGTTGTTAAAGCGCAAAAGCAAATCTTCCTCGGTCTGCTTTTCTTTCTCCTGCTCATCTCGAAGCGCAATTTCCCCCTGCAAACGCAAAATCTCGGCTTTTAAGCCCTCGGCGTCTGCCGCGCGCAGCGTTTCGCACTCAGCCTCAAGTGCCTCTCTTTGCTCTTCCGCAAGTTTTAATTTTTCTTCCGCTTCTCTCGTCTTTTCTTTCTCTGCCTGAACATCCTTGCCCGATTCCGCCTGAATGGCGCGAATCTGCTCATCGGTAAGTTCAAGACCTCTTAAAAACTCTGTTTTCATGCCGAAAACCTCCTCTTTCGCTATACGTTGTTTAAGGTGTGTAACGCCCCACCGCGAACGGACCGTTTAAAGTCTTATCCCCTGACTTATATATAAGGCAAAGCGCTTTTTCCGCTTTCACTTTATTATGTACTTGTCTGAAAATACGGTTTAAAAACGCTCCGCTTTACTGCATTATTTCTGCTCTGCGATTCTTAAAACTTTTTGCTCTGCCTCTTCAGCCGTTTCCGTGCCGATTACAAACCGCCGGATTTCTGCCGTGTCCACCGCGCCGACGCCGTGTGCCGAAAGCAGCTGATTAAACGTTTCCGCGCTGTCCTCTAACAGTGAATACGAGCGGTCGAATACCGTCTTGTATTCTCCGCGCGGCGTCAGTCCGTAAAACTCACACAAAACGTCCGCTCCGTACAAAACATCTTTAAAATACTGCTCCGCCTCACTGCGAATATCATCGCACAGCGCAAAAGTCTGAAAAGCCGCACGTTTAATTTCGGTTGCCGTCGCACCGTTTGTCTGTAAATCGGTTAAAATGCCGCGGCTTGTCCCAACCTCTTTTTCAAGCTGTGCATAAAGGTGCTCTAAGCGGTTGTAAAGCGCAGAATCGCGGAACGCCGGGTCAAATACATCAATGCCGCCGCCCCCGTCAATCCGTCCGCTCGGACGGAGCTTAACATAAACATCGCTTAATTTTTTGTCTTTGTCAAACAAAGTCCCGTCCGCAAAAATTTTGACCGACTTGTTTTTATACTCCCGCTCGATTTCATCCAGGCACTTTGCAATCTTGTTCATGGTTGCCTCGCAGCCGTATGTAATGGGAACCCCCACCGCGTTTTTGGTTTTTCTCCCGCTTGCGGGACAGCGGTAAATGCCGATCGGCAGTTTTTTCACGTTCCCAATTCGAATCTCGGGTGCAATGCCCGCCCAGTCCGAAACTTCCGTAAGCGGCACCTCGCTGCCGTTCCGCACAGCCTTCTGGCGAATGATATACACGCCGTTTTCCAAACTGTAGTCGGTAAAACGAATGTATTTCACACTGCCGAACACCTTTACGTCGGAGATTACGGTGCAGCGCGTCACCTCATCGCCCTGCTGCCCCGTGATGAAAAAGCGGTCTTTCGCCACCGTGTCCAAATAAATTTTGCGGTTTTGCGCATACGGAATGGTCGCAATCATGCCGCACCCGTTTCCGACCGCAATGTTCTGCTTCATGCTCCGCCAGTGCTTTTGCGCAAGTTCGTCTAAAAACCTGCTGCGCAAATTTGGCACGCCGTCTGCACCGATAACCGAAACCGAACAGTCCGCAAACGCAAGCGAGGAAAGACTCTTTGCAAAAACCGCCGTCAAATTTTCTCTCGACGTATCACAAAACGCCTCCACGTCCTGTCTGTCGCGGCGATATGCCGCACTTTTCACACGTTTACCGAACAGCTTAAAAATCATGTCCTTCACGTCATCAAACATTGTTTATCCCTCCAATAACTCCTTAATAAATGCCTCAAAACTGTATTCAAAAGCGTCTAAAATATCAATATCTGTCGTGCCGTTGTCAAGCCGCCTGTCCTGCATGCCGCTTTTTTCATCCCAAAGCGCGTCCGACAACCCCGAAATCAGGGCATCATTTTCACCTTTGCATAAGAATATGCGCTTGTTCGACAACAGCAAATCGGTGCACCGAATCCGATTCACAATGCTGTTTTTTATGGAATTTAAAATCGAATAATCGGTCTTTTGCCGCATTTCATTTATAATGGCCTGTTCCGCCGAGTCGGCATACACAAAATCCGCCTTGCCGAACTTTTGCTCCACATCGGAAGCAAACCGCATAAACGCCCCAATCATGCC
>CAKSHV010000062.1 GCA_934457515.1 uncultured Clostridia bacterium | reverse complement strand
TTCGTGCGCCATGTAGCCGATATCGTAAAACGCCCAGTGGTCTTTGGTGTCGTCAAATGCGGAAAGCATTTCATTCTGAGCTGTCTTAAAATCTTCAACCGATTTGCGCTCTGCCTCTTCTTTTGCTTTGTCGGAGGGAGAAATATAGATTGTCTGCCAAACATCACCGTTTACATCATTGATAATTTCGAATGCTACGGTAGACGCGCGCGTGTTTGTTTTTTCATTGCCCGCACCTGTGCCTACAACGCGAACATACTCATCGCCCTTGCCCGCAAAATCAAATGTTCCCAGAGTTTCCCATTTGTTTCCGGTCAGCTTGGTCATGTCGATATGAAATTCGTCTTTTTTGCCATTGTGATATACTTCATATTTCACATCGGTCGTCTGATTTTCCTTCCAATACAGGAGATAAACCGAAATGCGCACATCGCCGACTGCGTCGATTTTTGGATTATACTGACAATAATCCTTTTCGGTTGCCGCCGCAATCCACATAGACATGGGGTCTTTCTTGGTCGGATTCTGCAAAGTGGAAGAAGTTTTCCAGTCGCCCACGAAAGAGAATCCGTCAAAGGGCTCAACCGTGATTTCGTCCGAAAGATTTACGTTTTTGCTTGAATTGTCTGTTTTCGAGTCCTCAACCGGTTTTGATTCGGTAACCTCTTTTGTTGTAGGAACCAGCTTAACGCCCGTACCGCGGGTGTTTCCGCCGGGACAGATATGTGTAACCGATTCATCACCCGAAGCGGCAAAATCGTAAACACCCAAAGATACCCAGCCGGGTTCAACCGCTTCACCCTCGTTCAATTTCTGATAAACAGACGCCGCATCGGCTTTTCCGTTATGATTGATTACGAGTTCCATTTTTTCCGTATTGTATATGTGCGGGCAAACCCAGTAATATACCTCGTAGTTGCCCTTGGAAATACCGGTAATTTTAAAGGTTAAGGTGTCTCCGTTTTGGTTCGACCACACATGTTTGCCGCCATCATAGTTTTTAACGGTAGTCGATTCCGCCCATGAACCCGTCATTTCGGTTATGGGGATAATTTTCTCGCCTTTTTGTGTTTCGTTGTTGAATGTCTGCTCTGCCGTTTTGCTTGCAAAAACGCTTACGCTTGTGAAAAGCAAGCACAGAACCAGCATCATCGCTACTGCTTTTTTCATTCTTTTCATCCTTTCTTTTTTTAGTGTGTTTTACCTTAATTTCATTATAGCAACCTAAAAACAAAAAAGCAATACGGTTTTCAAAACATGTGAAAAAACCGAAAAAAAAAGTTAAAAAACAAAAGAAATATACGCAGATAATTCGTATGAATTTCCTTGATTTACGAGAAAATACCAAAACTCGTCTGAGACAGTCCGACAAAACTTGCGGTTAAATTTGCATTTCTGTATTAAATATTGTCAGTCATTTCTTAAACGCCCAAAACAAAACCGGGAACGGCCGTTTGCACAAAGAAATGCGCTCTGTCATGACGGATTTTGGAACATCGTTTATTCACTACGCGCCCCTTATACTTTTTTAATCTTCAAAACTGCCGTTTCATCTGCCGCGCACGCGCCGTACGACCGAAGCCGCAGCTTTTCTTTATATGCCGGCTTTTGCAGCGAAGTGCGAATCAGGTCAAAATCGGGCGTGTCGAAATAAATGTTCGATACGGTGTAAAGCTCGCCGTTTTTGTTATAGGCGTCTTTTTCCATGTGCCGCTCTATCCGCTCCAAAACCGCGGGCAAAACGGATTATTTTAGTTCGTAGCGGTTAAAAACTTCAATTGCCATAGTCATCATTCCTGTTCTTTTTTTCTTTCTGTGCCTTTATTGTACAGAAAAGTTGTCAAAAAAACTTGAGTATCCCATGAAAAAAAGTGAAATTTTAACCGCATTTAACAAATAAATGCTTTTCAATTTAACAATTATCCTGTATAATAAAAGAAAATTGAGGTGAAGCACATGATTAAAGGCATACTTTTGGATAAAGACGGAACGATTCTTAATTTTTATAAAATGTGGTTTTCGCTGTGCCAAAAAGCGATTGCAAAGGTTGCCGCGCGCTATGGCGTTTCGGAAAATCTGCCCGCAGCATACGAGGCTGTCGGCATGAAAGACGGCACTTTGGACGCGGGCGGACTTTTGGCATGCGGCACATTTGAACAAATCGATTCGGCACTGAAAACGGCTTTATTTAACGGAGAAAACGCACCGGACGGCTTTTCGGACATGCTGCAAAACACCATTAACCACGCAGTTTTCAAAACCAAACCCGAACCGACCTGCGACTTAAAAGCCCTGTTTTCGGCGCTGCACGAAAAAGGGTTGAAAATCGGGCTTGCCACATCGGACACGAAAAAAAGTGCGGAATACTGCGCAAAGCAGTTAGGTATTTTTGATGAATTGGACTTTTTCGGCTCGGACGACGGCAAAACAAACCCAAAACCCGCACCCGATATGATTTTTGCGTTTTGCAGCGCGTTCGGATTTACGCCCGACGAGGTGATTATGGCGGGCGACACCGTGTCTGACATGCGGTTTGCAAAAAACGCGGGCGCGCACGCTGTGGGCGTAACCTGCGGTGTGTCGGGCAAAGAGGCCCTTTCTCCCTATGCAGAGGCAATTATCGACACGCCTTATGACCTGCTTGCCCTTTCCCTTTTGAAATAAAATAACGAAAAGTGTCGGTTTCGGCACAAACGCAAAGGATGCGCTTTAAAGCGCATCCTTTGCGTGTTTTTATCACTTACAATCGACCTATAAAGAGTTAAAATACTCCCCTTGTTTTCTAAATTGAAATATGATAGGATAAAGAAAACAAGGAGGAATGAAATGAAAACAATTCAGAACAAAGAACTGTTGGTGGGCGCCGATTTTGCGGGTTTTCCGCTCAAAGAGGCTGTCGTGGCGCATTTAAAGAAAAAGGGCTGGCACATCACGGATGTCGGCGTGCGCACCCCCGAAGATAACAATACAGATTTAATGTTTCACCGCATCGGTCTGCGCGTGGGCTCGATGATAGCCGAGGGCGAATTCGAGCGCGCACTGATTTTCTGCGGCACGGGCATGGGCATTCACATTGCGGCAAGCAAGTGTCCGCATGTGCACGCGGGCGTTGTGGAAAGCGTTCCGGCGGCACTGCGCGCCATCACCGGCAACGGTGTAAACGTGCTTGCGATGGGTGCGTTTTACGTTGCGCCGCAAATGGGCTGTGACATTGCAGACGCTTATTTAAACGCGTCCTTAGGCTCGGGCTATGAGTGGTGGCACAATTTTTATGAATTTCACAAGCTTGCCATTGACGAGCTGGAGGCGTTTGACTATGAAGAATATAAGAAGAACGGTTTTAAAGTTAAGCATCTCGGCGATTATCCGATAACGCTTGAAACTAAACCGGAATAAAGGAGAACGATTGATGAATACAAAATGGATTCAAACCAAGGAAAAAGTATGCGAAAACGCGCTGTTTTCGTTCAGAAAACGGTTTTCACACAGCGGAAAGCTGACTTTAAAAATAAGTGCAAGCACCAGATATCGGCTGTTTATCAACGGAAAATTTGCCTTAGAAGGTCCGTGCCAGGGCACGGCATATGAAAATTATTATGAAGAGGCAGATGTTTCTTCTTATTTAAAAGACGGCGAAAACGAATTAAGTGTGCTGGTTTTGCATGCGGCAGACAATGCGTTTACCTCGGTTTTCACCGCCGACCGCCCCATTTTGTGGGTAGAGGGCACCGAAAAAAGCAAAGCGATTGTGCAGTCGGACACCTCCTGGCGCGCGTTTAAAATTTCGGGCAGAGATTTTGCACAGGACAAATCGGTTATGTATTCGGTTGCCTATTTTGAACATCTGCACGAAAACGTGACCGAAACAGAGGTTGAAATTGAGGAGGGAAACGCGGCAAACCTTCAGAATGACGGATTTGACGAATGGGGCGTGAAAGGCACGCTGTGCCTGAAAAAAAGTCCGCTGCCGCAAATGGAAACCCGCGCAGAGCGCCCTTTAACTGTTTGCAAAACCACCGAAAACAGCTATGTATTGGACGCGGAAAGCTACACCACCGCCAAGGTGCGCGTTAAAGTGCGCGGCACGAAAGGCGATGTGCTTCGCCTGACCTACGGCGAATGCTTTTTAAAAACCGCGGACGACTGGTGGGGTTTTAAAAAGGGCATGCGCGATGACGCAAGCGGCTTTATCAAAGGTCCGTCCGACAGAATCGATTTAAGCGGCGAGGAACAGGAAATTGAATTTTTCTGGTATCGGGCGTTTCGTTATATTGAAGTATCCTGCAAAGATATAAAAAATCTTTCGCTGACCGTAAACTATGCCCCCTATTTTTATCCGTTTGACATAACGGCAAAATTTTCGTGTTCGGATGAAAATTACAATAAAATGTGGGATGTCAGCATCAACACCCTTCTTTGCTGCAGCCATGAAATTTTTGTGGACTGCCCGTATTTTGAGCAGCAGCAATACGATATGGACAGCTATTTAGAGGCAATGTATGCCCTAAAAATTTCGGGCGATACGCGCCTTGTGAAAAAGGCGATATCCGACCTTGCGCAGTCCCAGCAGCCGAGCGGTCTGCTTTGTGCAAACTACCCCTCGCGCGTGACTCAGGTTATCCCCACCTTTTCGATTTACTGGCTGATGCTGCTGCACGACTATTATATCTACAGCGGCGACAGCGAATTTGTAAAGCCCTATCTCGGAACGGTTGACAAAATTCTATGGGCTTTTCATAATCTTTTAAACGAAAACGGGATTGTTTCGTCCTCCCACTGGCCCTTTGTAGACTGGGCGGAAACGTTTCCCGCGGGCGTGCCGTCGGACGGTGTGCTGTCCCCGATTTGTGTATACTCCATGCAGTATTCCGCGGGATTAAAATGCGCGGCACATCTTTGCAAACTTCTCGGAAGAGAAGCGCTTTCGGGCGAGTATTTGCAGCGCAAAGAAAAGCTTGACAAGGCCGTGCGCGTTTATTTCCGGAACGAGGAAAAAGGCTATTACAATGACACGTTAACGACCGCGGCGTTCAGCCAGCACACCGCCATTTGGGCAATTTTGTCCGAAATTGAAACGGGCAAAAATGCACTTCGCCTTGCGCGCATTATGATGGACCCCAAAACAGTTTCCTGCAGCTTTTCCATGGGATTTTTCCTGTTCCGCGCACTGGAAAAGGTTGGTATGTACGATTTGGCAGAGGTCAATTTAAAGGGCTTTCAAACCATGCTTGACTTAAACTGCACCACCTGGTGTGAAAATCCGGACGATCCGCGAAGCGAATGCCACGGATGGAGCGCATCGCCGCTTTATGAATTTACCACGGGCATTTTGGGTGTTAAGCAGACAGGTATTGGCTATGAAAGCATTGAAATTAACCCCACGCCTTGGCATTTAACCCATGCAGAGGGTGCGGTTCCGACCCCCCTCGGCATCGTTTCGGTTGCATGGAAAAAAACAGACGGAAAAATTCACCTTTCCTATTCCGCCCCGCGCGGCATGACCGTGACGGTCGGAAAAGACATTATAGCGGATTGACAAAAACGATTCGCCCTTGTGATGCAAATTTAATTTTAAATTGCATTGCAAACAATCGGTATCATAAAATCATAAATCGGCAAAAAGGAGCAGAGAAGCATGACGGAGCTTTATTTTATGAACAACGCCGGACACGATCAGATGATGGGCTTTATCGTGCGTTCGGGTGACCGCACGGTCATTATCGACGGCGGAACGGAAGCGGACGCAGACAATTTATTGTTGTTCCTTAAGAAAACGGGTGCAAAAAAGGTGGATGCGTGGTTTATAACGCATCCGCACAACGACCACTACGGCGCGTATCAAAGGCTTTCCGAAGAAAACAGACTTCCCGAAATTGAAAAAATGTATGTCAGCCTGACCACAAACGAATATCTCGACTCGAAAAAAGGACTGATTGCGCCGGAAGAGGATAAAGAGGCGCGAATTTTCAACGCACTCAAAAAGCCGGCACTGCACGACCTCAAAAAGGGCGAACATTTTGTGTTCGGCGATATTAAAATTGACATTTTGCGTGTGTTTAACCCGGATATAACGGTTGATTTCGGAAATAATGCATCGGTTGTTATGAAAGTCCGGGACAAAAAAAGTGTGCTTATTTTAGCCGATCTCGGCATTGAGGCGGGCGACGAAGTGATGAAAATGTATTCGCCGGACGAACTGGATGCCGACTATGTGCAGATGGCACACCATGGTCAAGACGGCGTTAGAAAGGCATTTTACGAGTACATAAAGCCCAAGGCGTGTCTTTGGGCTGCACCCATATGGCTTTGGAACAATGACGTTGGCAACGGATTTGATTCGGCAAATTTTCAGACCGTTCGCACGCGCGAATGGATTGAAAAAATCGGCACGGCTAAAGAACACATAAAAGAATACGACGGACCGCACAGAATTGAACTGTAGAAAAAAGGCGCAGCAAAAAGTTTTTTGCTGCGCCTTTTTTTGTAATTGCAAAACCGTTTTGTTTTCCTTGACAAATCACGGCAACACTGATATACTGAAAACGAATTTAACAATTCCCTCCGTGGGAGGGTAACCTGCAAAAAATTCACTTAAAAGCGCCGCAAAATGAGGTGAAGAGAATGAAACAAATAGATGTAACGGCTTTGGGCGAACTTTTAATTGATTTTACAGACAACGGGCGAAGCGATAGCGGAAATTTGCTGTTTGAGGCAAATCCCGGCGGCGCGCCCTGCAATGTGCTTGCCATGCTGGCAAAGTTAAACAAAAAAACCGCCTTTATCGGAAAGGTGGGCGCGGATATGTTCGGCACGCTTTTGGAAAATGCCGTAAAAAGCGTCGGCATTTCGACAGAGGGGCTTGTGAAAGACAAAAATGTGTCTACCACCCTTGCGTTTGTGCAAACCCTAAAGGGCGGCGAACGGGAGTTCAGCTTTGTGCGAAACCCGGGGGCAGACATGATGCTTAACGCAAATGAAGTGAATGAATCCCTCATTCAAAACAGCAAAATCTTTCATTTCGGCACGCTGTCGTCAACCGATGAGCCTGCGAAAAGCGCCACACGGCACGCCATTGAAATTGCCGAAAAAAGCGGCGCTTTGCTGTCGTTCGACCCAAATCTGCGCGAACGGCTGTGGCACAGTTTGGAGGACGCAAAAGCCGAAATTGCCTACGGTTTTTCCAAGTGCAACATCTTAAAAATTTCGGACAATGAAATTGAATTCATGTTCGGTCACATCGATTATGAAAAAGCGGCGGAACACCTTTTAAAAACCTATCCGAACATAAGGCTTCTGTTCATCACCTTAGGCGGAGACGGCAGCCTTGCCTTTTTGCAAAACAAAAAGGCGTTCGAGCCTGTATTTCCCGTAACTCCCGTCGAAAAGACGGGCGCGGGCGACACATTTTTCGGCTGTGCACTTTGGTATGTTTTAGAGCACGGCACAGAATTATCGGAATCGGATTTACATGCGCTTTTAAAATTTGCAAACGCGGGCGCGGCACTGATTACGCTGAAAAAAGGTGCGCTGAAAACCATGCCGGCCATGGACGAAATTCAAAGTCTTTTAAAAAGCAATAATGCGTAAAAATTTAAGAAAATAAAGTTCTTTTTGTGGAAAAGTTGCGGAAATGCGCCCTTTTTTGGCGCATTTTTTTAATTTTTTCTTGACGAACGGCGCAATTTCTGCTAAACTTTATACTATAAAC
>CAKSHV010000061.1 GCA_934457515.1 uncultured Clostridia bacterium | reverse complement strand
GTATGAAACCATGACGGTGGCAAACGGCGTTGGCTTGGCTGCGCCGCAGGTGGGCATTCTTCGCCGCTTGTTTATTATCGAAACCGAGGAAACGGGCGTGATTGAATGCATTAACCCCGAAATTTTAGAAACCTTGGGCAAGCAGATCGGGGAAGAGGGCTGTCTTAGCGTTGTGGGCAGAAGCGGTATTGTCGAGCGCCCCGCGGTAGTGAAATTCCGTGCGTATGACCGGTTCGGAAAGCCGTTTGAAAAAGTGGTAAACAAGCTTGCCGCGCGTGCAATCTGCCACGAAAACGACCATTTGGACGGCAGACTCTATGTGGACATTATGACAGAGGAAGTGGAGCATGAATAAACTTAGGGTTTTATATATGGGAACGCCTGATTTTGCGGTTCCCGCGCTTGAAGTGCTTTTTAATCGGGATGATGTTTCGCTTGTCGGCGCGGTAACGCAGCCCGACCGGCCGAAAGGCAGAGGCTATAAACTGCAGACCACACCCGTTAAAGAAAAGGCAGAAGCGCTTAATATCCCTGTTTTTCAGCCGAAAACGCTGAAAGACGAGGCATTTTCAACGCTGTTACAGCAATTAAATCCCGATCTGATTGTGGTTGCCGCATACGGCAAAATTTTGCCGCCGAATGTGATTCACTATCCGAAATTCGGCTGCATAAACATTCACGCGTCGCTTCTTCCGAAATACAGGGGCGCGGCGCCCATTCATTGGTGCCTTATAAACGGCGAGGAAAAAACGGGCGTTACGATTATGCAGATGGACGAGGGGTTAGATACCGGCGACATGCTGCTGAAAGAGGAATATACCATTCAAAAGACCGACACGACCGGCATTTTGTTTGAAAAGCTGGCACAGGTCGGCGGAAATGCTTTGAATAAAACACTTGACTTGCTGCAAAAGGGCGAACTTTCGCCCGAAAAGCAGGACGATGCAAAATCGACCTATTCGCCCATGATTCAAAAAGAATTCTGCGGTATTGATTTTGAGAAAACCGCTGCGGAAATTTCGTGCTTTGTGCGCGGATTAAATCCGTTTCCCGGCGCAAAAGTGTATTTTGCGGACGGGAAAATGCTTAAAATTCTGTTTGCTGCGGATTCGGGCGAAACAACCGACAAAGCACCCGGCACGGTGATTGAAAGCAAAGAAAAGTTGAAAATTGCGGCGGGCGGCGGCACGGTTTTGGAGATATCGGTTCTCCAGCCCGAGGGGAAAAAAGCCATGCAGACCGCAGATTTTTTAAAAGGACATACCTTTAAAGCAAGCGAAATGCTTTTTGGTAAGAAAGACTGATTTTTAAGAAAGGTAAGGAATGACTATGCCATACTTTTATTTGGATACTTCGTACATCATTTTTGTTGTGCCGGCACTGATTTTGGCGTTTTGGGCGCAAATGAAGGTTTCTTCCACCTATTCAAAGTTCAGCTCTGTTCCGTGCAGAAGAGGACTGACGGGTGCGGAGGTATCGGAGAAAATTTTAAAATTATACGGAATTTACAATGTTCGGATTGAGCCGATTGCGGGCAATTTAACCGACTGTTTTGACCCGCGAAGCAACGTAATCCGCCTTTCCGAAGGCGTGTATAATTCCACATCGGTTGCGGCAATCGGCGTTGCGGCGCACGAAACCGGACACGCAATTCAGCATGCACAGGGCTATATGCCCATAAAATTAAGAAACGCTGTAATCCCTGTGGCAAACATCGGCTCATACGCGGCATTTCCGCTTGTTATTTTCGGCTTGATTTTTTCAAGCAGCATTTTGGTGAACGTGGGCATTGTTCTTTTCTCGGCGGTTGTTGCTTTTCAGTTTGTCACATTGCCGGTGGAATTTAATGCAAGCCGCCGTGCATTAACGATTCTTGAAAATCAGGCGATTTTAGACGGCGAGGACTTAAAAGGTGCGAAAAAAGTGCTTACGGCTGCGGCGCTTACCTATGTTGCGGCAGCGGCAGTGGCGCTTGGCAACCTTTTGCGTTTAATCTCCATTTCCAACAGAAAAAGATGAGGGCAAGAGAGGCTGCAGCCGAGCTGCTTTATGAGATAGAGCGCGACAAAAGCTATGCTTCGCTTGTGCTGAAAAACAAACTGTCCGCCATGCTTTCGGACAGCCGTGAAAAAAAGCTTGCAACCGAGCTGGTATACGGCTCGATTCGCTATAAAAAACATTTGGACTATATTCGGGACTTGTTTTGTAAAATCAAACTTTCAAAGCTTGACCCGTACACCGTTGCGGTTTTGCGTCTTTCGCTGTATCAGCTGTTTTATCTTAAAAACATTCCGCAGTCCGCGGTTTGCAACGAGGCGGTTAAAATTACAACAAAGTGCGTAAACAAGGGCGCGGCGGGGTTTGTAAACGGTCTGCTGCGCAGTGTAATTCGCGAAAAAGGCCGTATTTCCTATCCTGAGAACGAGACGAAAAAACTCGGCATTACCGAATCGTACCCAAAGTGGCTTTTAACCCTTTGGACAGAGGATTACGGCTTTGAAAAGGCAAAAGAAATTGCGATACATTCCAACAAGCCGAAAGGCGCGTCTTATCGGATAAATTACTTAAAAGCACCGTGCAACTTTGTTTTGCCTCCCGACTTGGAAAGTCCACAAAACGAAAAAGCGTTTCGGGAAGGGTTCATTACGGTACAGGACAAAGGCTCGCAAACGGCGGCAGAGGCATTAGAGGCAGAACACGGACAGACGGTTTTGGATCTGTGCGCAGCACCCGGCGGAAAAACCTGTTATATTGCACAAATGATGCAAAACACAGGCGAGATTATTGCGTGTGACATTCATCCGCACCGACTGGAACTGATTCGGCAAACCGCAAATCGGCTGGGCGCAGAAAACATAAAATGCATGCTAAACGACGGTGCGGCAGACCGAACAGAATGGCACGGAAAATTTGACCGCGTGATCGCCGATGTTCCGTGTTCGGGACTCGGCGTGATATCCGGGAAACCCGATATTAAGTGGCGGAAACAGGATTTTGACAAATTGTGCGATTTGCAGTATAATATACTTAAAACAGCCATGCGCTATGTGAAAAAGGACGGTAAATTGGTGTACAGCACGTGCACGGTTCACCGCGCGGAAAATGAGAACATCATCACAAAGGCGCTTGCGGAAAACAAAAATTTTGTACTTGACGGGGAGATGACCCAGCTTTTCCCCACAGATGAACATGACGGATTCTTTATATGCAGATTAAAAAGGTGTGAATAGATGGAAAAGGTAAGACTGAAGGACTTAACATTTGACGAACTGACCGAATACTTGTGTGGTTTAGGGCTTTCAAAGTTCCGCGGCAGACAGGTGTTTGAATGGCTGTACCGCGGTGTGACCTCCTTTGACGAAATGACCAATCTTTCAAAAGACCTGCGTGCGCAGCTTGATGAGCTGTGCAAGATAACCACATTAGAGGTTGTAACCAAGCAGGTGTCGCAGGACGGAACAATTAAATATCTGTTTCGCTTAGAAGACGGCGAAACGGTTGAAAGCGTTTTGATGGATTATAAACACGGGCATCCGATTTGCATTTCCACACAGGTGGGGTGCAATATGGGCTGTCGGTTTTGCGCCTCCACCATCGGCGGAAAGGTGCGGAATTTAACGGCGGGCGAGATTATAGATCAGATTTTGTTTGCACAAAAAGACAGCAGAGAAACCGTTTCAAACGTTGTGCTGATGGGCATTGGCGAACCGCTTGACAACTATGAGGCAGTAACAAAATTTATTCGCAATGCCAACCATTTTGCGGGATTAAATATCGGCGCGCGGCACATATCCCTTTCCACCTGCGGGCTGGTTGACGGCATATACCGCCTGGCGGACGAGGGACTGCCGGTTACCCTTTCGGTATCCCTGCATGCGCCGAATAATGAATTGCGCTCGTCACTGATGCCGGTCAATAACAAATATCCGATTGAGGTTTTGATGCAGGCAATTCACACATACATAGAAAAAACCAATCGGCGCGTTACGTTTGAATACTCGCTGATTGAGGGTGTGAACGACAATATCGAGCAGGCAAAAGAACTTTTGAAATTAACGCGCGGCATGCTTGCGCATATCAATTTAATTCCCGTAAACCATGTGGACGGGAAAAGCTATGTGAAAAGCAATCCCGAGCGGATAAATGCGTTCCGCACGGTTTTGGAGCAGGGCGGTGTGACCACAACGGTTCGCCGTGAGCTTGGCAGCGACATAGACGCGTCGTGCGGGCAGCTTCGCAGAAAGAAAAGCAGGGAGCAGGACTAAATTTTGGCATTTTAATCGGGACAAAAAGGAGCGTGATAAAATGCAGATTGCGTGTAAGACAGACGTCGGGAAGCGGCGAAAGCAAAATGAAGACAGCTGTGCCGTATCGAAAAGCTATGCGATTGTGGCGGACGGCATGGGCGGACACAACAAAGGCGAAATTGCAAGCCGTATGGCGGTGGATATTTTGTCCGAATGCTTTGAAAATGCGCATGCGTGCACGGCAAAGCAGGTAACGCAGGCCATTCGAAAAGCGAACAAGGCAATTTTCGGCAAGTCAAAAACAGAGCCAGAATGTGCGGGAATGGGCACAACGGTTGTTGCCGCGGTTTGGAATGATAAAAAAATAGTTGTGGCGCATGTGGGCGACAGTCGGTGCTATGAAATTTATAATGGCGAAATACGCCTTGTCACCAAAGACCACACGCTGGTGCAGACCCTTTTGGATGAGGGAAAAATCAGCGGCAAGGAGGCGGAGAATTACCCCGATAAGCACATTATCACCCGTGCTGTCGGAACCGACCCGTCGGAAAGCCCCGATGTGACGGAGCTTGCAAGAGAAAAAGACAAATGGCTGATTCTTTGCAGCGACGGACTGACCAATCATGTGGGAGAAGATTCCATATTGGCATGCATAGAAAATAACGCCGAGCCGCAAACGGTTGCCGACCGGTTGGTCGATATGGCAAACGCAGGCGGCGGGCTTGATAATATAACGGTAGTTGCAGTTAAATTTTGAAACTATATTTTTCGAAAGGAAGGTATAATATATGATAGGAACACTTCTGGATAACAGATATGAGCTCATTGAGCTTATCGGCACCGGCGGCATGGCGGATGTTTATAAAGCAAAATGCACACTTTTGAACAGATATGTTGCAATCAAAATTTTAAAAGATGAATTTAAAAACGATCAGGAATTTGTTAAACGTTTTAACATTGAATCCCAGGCGGCTGCGGGTCTTTCGCACAACAACATTGTTTCGGTTTACGATGTGGGAACGCAGGGCGAGATTCACTACATTGTTATGGAATATGTAGAGGGAATCACGTTAAAAGAATACTTAAAGCAGCACGGTGCGCTTCCGTGGGAAAAAGCGGTTGATTTTTCCTGCCAGATTGCGTCTGCCTTGCAGCACGCGCACAGAAAAAATATTATTCACCGCGATATTAAGCCGCAGAACATTTTAGTAACCAAGGACGAGGTTTTGAAAGTAACCGATTTCGGTATTGCGCGCGCAGTGTCTTCCTTTACCATGAAGGTGGACGACAATTCCATGGGAACGGCGCATTACTGCTCGCCCGAACAGGCGCGCGGCGGCTATACCGACGCAAAGTCCGACATTTATTCTTTGGGCGTTGTGATGTATGAAATGGTGACGGGGAAGCTGCCCTTTGAGGGAGAATCTGCCGTTGCGGTCGCTTTAAAGCAAATTCAGGAAGAACCTGTTCCGCCGCGTGAAATCGTGCCCGAAATTCCGGAGGCGGTTGAGCATATTATTTTAAAGGCGATGAAAAAAGACCAGTCCGAGCGGTTTTCGTCTGCAAGTGAAATGTTAATCGAGCTGAGCCTTGTTAAGCAGGGCATCAGCTACACGACCGTGAAAAGCAAAGCGGACGACGCTTCGGAAACCAAGGTCTTTTCAACAAAAGAAGTGAAAAATGCAATTGAATCGTCGGCAGAGCAAAGCGATGTGACGGCTTCTTTAAGCGGGGTGAAAGATGTGGCTGAAAGTCCGAAAAAAGGTAAAAAGAAAGAAAAGAAAAAAGAAGACAAGGTTGCGGTTGTTGCAGCGCTTGCGGCTTCCTTTGTGTTTGTCGCACTCATTTCGGTTTTGGCAATTTCCTTTATGTTCCCCAGCATTTTGCCATGGAACCGTTCGAGCACCGAAATGGACGTGCCGAACCTTGTGGGTTATGAATTGGAAAAAGCAACGAGCAAATACGAAAACTTTAACATTAAAAAAGAAAAAGAAGAGTATTCCACCAAGTATGACGAGGGCGTTATTATTTCGCAGTCGCCCGATGCGGGAACGAAAATCAAGTCGCCTTACACCATTAAGGTTGTGGTAAGCAAAGGCAGCGAGAAAACAAAAGTTCCGCAGGTGGTTAACTTAGAATACAGAGAAGCGGTTATCGCGTTGGAAAAAGAAAATATTTTGTACACCATAGAATATGAGCAGAGCGACTCTATTCCCGAAAACGTGGTTATGTCGGTTTCGCCGAAAGCGGGAACGGCAGTAACTGCCAATAAAGACACGGTAACGCTGACGGTAAGTTCGGGCAATTCCGAATCGTTTGTTGTGCCGAGCGTGCTCGGAAAATCCGAGAGTGCTGCAAAGTCTGCAATCACCTCGCGCGGATTTAACGTTCGTGTTGTGGAAGCAAATTCCGACAAGGAAAAGGGAACGGTTATTGCCCAAAGCATTTCGGGCGGCACACAGCTTGCCGAAAAAACAACCGTTACCATAACGGTCAGCAACGGCGTTGCACCGAAAAATAACGACGGCGAAGGCACTACCGGCGGCAATCACGGTCAGACAGGCAGCGGTCAGCCGCAAGCACCTTCAACCGGCGGACAGACGGGCGGCCAAACAGGCGGCGGTCAACCGCAAACGCCTTCAACCGGCGGACAGACGGGCGGTCAAACAGGCGGCGGTTCAACCACCACAACACCCGACACAGGCTGGTTTTAATGGACGGATTGATTATTAAAGGCGTGGGCGGCATGTATACGGTTTTGACGGATAACGGCGAAACCGTTGAAGCCTTTGCCCGCGGACGGCTAAAAAAAGAGGGGATTAAACCCATTATCGGTGACAGAGTTTGTCTGGAAAAAGAGGCAAACTCTTTTGCCGTATCTAAAATATATAAGCGGAAAAACAGCCTGATTCGTCCCGCGGTTGCCAATATCGATCAAATCATTGTTGTAATTGCGGCAGCGCAGCCCGACCCGAATTTTAAACAAACCGACAAGCTTTTGGTTATGTTAGAGCGCGCGGGTTTTCCGATTTGCATTTGCATCAATAAAACCGATTTGAAGGACGGCGAAGCATTTGGAAATGTGTATGAACAGGCGGGGTATAAGGTCATTTATGTCAGCACTGCCGAAAACGAGGGAATCCATGCGCTGCGGGAAGTCATGAAAGATAAGGTATGTGCATTCGCAGGCTGTTCGGGCGTTGGAAAATCCAGTTTAATCAACGCGGTTGAGCCTTCATTCAAATTGGAAACGGGTGCTGTCGGTAAAATTAAGCGCGGTCGGCACACCACAACGCATGCACGGCTTTTGCCGCTGTCTTTCGGCGGATTTATTGCAGACACGCCGGGGTTCAGTGTGGTGGATATTACAAATATTCCGAAAGAGGAGCTGTATACCTGTTTCCCCGAAATGGTGCATTGTGCGGAAAATTGCCGTTTTACGGGTTGCTCACACACAAACGAGCCCGGCTGTGCGGTCATTGAAAAATATAAAAAAGGCGAAATTGCAAAGCCGAGGTATGAGAGCTATCTTGCACTCTACAGCGAGCTTGCAGCC
>CAKSHV010000060.1 GCA_934457515.1 uncultured Clostridia bacterium | reverse complement strand
CACCAAGCGCATGCTGGCGGATTCTTTAAAAAAGATTATGGAAAAGAAAGCATTTTCCAAAATCACCGTTACCGAAATTATAACCGACTGCGGTGTGAACCGCAAAACGTTTTACTATCATTTCAGCGACACCTATGCCCTGCTGCACTGGTTTTTAGAGCAGGAAACCACTGAGGTTTTAAAGGCGTTTGACCTGCTTGTGCACTATGAAGACGCGGTTTTGTTCATTATGGACTACACCGAAAAAAATGCGCACATTTTAAACTGCGCACTGGACTCGGCAGGCCGCGAGCTTTTGCAGTCGTTTTTATACACGGATTTTGTTTCCATTTTAAAAACGGTTATCGGGGGCATTGAAGCGGAGTACGGCATATCCGCCGACCCCGCGTTTAAAGACGATCTCTGCAAATTCTATGCCGACGGCGTGGCGGGTATGCTGGTTCGGTGGCTGCAAAACGAAAACCGCGGTAAGGATAAGAACGACCGCGCCCGAACCGTCCGGTTTATTTCCGCCATTTTCCGCGACACGCTGCCGGAACTTCTTAAAAACAATGCCGCGCAAAATAAAATGTAGGCAGTTTCTTCATTATAATATACACTTTTTTGCGGCGGACAAGCCGCACTTGATAAGAATTTTCAAATTTTTTATACTTTTTCACAAAAAACTATTGTGTTTTTCACAAAAATGGAGTATAATACTCGAAGAGAACTAATTTAAGGAGGAATTTTACTATGTCAGTAAAAGTTGCAATTAATGGTTTTGGCCGCATCGGCCGTCTGGCTTTCAGACAGATGTTCGGCGCAGAAGGTTATGAAATCGTTGCAATCAACGATTTAACCAGCCCGAAAATGCTGGCTCACCTGTTAAAGTATGATTCGGCGCAGGGCAGATATGACGGTCACACCGTTGAAGCCGGCGAAGATTCCATCACGGTTGACGGCAAAACAATCAAAATTTATGCAGAAAAAGACGCTAAAGATTTGCCTTGGGGCGAAATCGGTGTTGACGTTGTTTTAGAGTGCACGGGTTTCTACTGCTCTAAAGAAAAATCTCAGGCTCATATCGATGCAGGCGCAAAGAAAGTTGTTATTTCCGCTCCTGCAGGCAAAGACCTGAAAACAATCGTATACAGCGTAAACGAAAAGACTCTTACAAAAGATGATAAAATCATTTCCGCTGCATCCTGCACAACAAACTGCCTCGCACCTATGGCTAAGGCATTAAACGACTATGCTCCGATCCAGACCGGTATCATGGCTACAATCCATGCTTACACAGGCGATCAGATGATTTTGGACGGCCCGCACAGAAAAGGCGATTTAAGACGTGCAAGAGCAGGTGCTGTTAACATCGTTCCGAACACAACCGGTGCTGCAAAAGCAATCGGCTTGGTTATTCCGGAACTGAACGGCAAACTCATCGGTGCTGCTCAGCGTGTTCCGGTTCCGACAGGTTCTACCACAATCTTAACCGCAGTTGTTAAGGGCAAGGACATCACTGTTGAAGGCATTAACGCTGCTATGAAAGCACAGTCTTCCGAATCTTTCGGTTATAACGAAGATATGATCGTATCTTCCGATATCGTTGGCATCCGCTATGGTTCTTTGTTCGATGCAACACAGACCATGGTTGCTCAGATTGCAGACGATTTATATGAAGTTCAGGTTGTTTCCTGGTATGATAACGAAAATTCGTACACAAGCCAGATGGTTAGAACCATTAAATACTTCGCTGAACTGTAATTTTAAAGCAAGTACTTACAAACGGTGCCGATTTATCGGCACCGTTTTTGTCTGCACGTTCAAGCGTTGTTCTTTGTCCGAATTATTTTCCTTTTTTGAAAAAACAAACGCTTTTTTCAAAAACAGCATTTTTTTGTTACAAAACGATTCTAATGTAACAAAAAAACCGCTATGTTGACAGTTATTTTACAATTCTGTTACAGTTGCGAAAATGGTATTGACAGAAACCGATTTTTGAGTGTATAATGTCGGTGAAAGCAGGAGGAGGGAGTACCTCCCTACGAGCGGATAAACCCCCGAAAGGGAAGGCAATCCCTCAACGAATCCTTTTGCCAACAAAAAATTTTTATAAGGAGGAAGATTTTCATGAAAAATCTGACAAGAGTTCTTGCATTAGTACTCGTGTTCTCGATGATTCTCGGAACAGTTGCATTCGCAGCTTTCACAGACGTTAAGAGCAATGATGACTATGCAGAAGCTATTGAAACATTGGCAGGTTTGGGCATCATCAAAGGTTACGAAGACGGAACTTTTGGTGCTGACAAAGCCATCACAAGAGCTGAAGCTGTTGCAATCGTAAACAGAATTCAGAACTTGTCTGCTGCAGCTGACGGTGCTGCGGGTGCATCCCTCTACACCGACGTTGCTGCAAATCACTGGGCAATCGGTGATATCAACTTAGCTACCCAGATGGGTACAGTAAGCGGCGACGGTAACGGTAAGTTCCGTCCTGAAGACCAGGTTTCCTACCAGGAAATGGTTAAAATGCTGGTTGTTGCTTTGGGTTATCAGCCCGCAGCTACCGACAAAGGCGGCTGGCCGACAGGTTACCTCGTAGTTGCTTCTCAGTACGGCGTACTGGATGACACTGTAAACGGCGGCGCTGCTCCGGCAACCAGAGGCGTTGTTGCTCAGTTGACATTCAACGCTTTAACCGCTCCGATGATGGAACAGACAGGTTACGGCAATGACAAGAGCTACGAAGTTAAAGACGTTGCAGGTGCTAGAAAGACTCTGCTCACAGAAAAACTCAGCATCTACAAAGTAGACGCAACTCCGGTTGCTACCGATGTAACATCTATCGACGGTTCCGCTAAAGCGGACGTTGGTAAGGTTCGTGTTAACATCGAAATGAACCAGAAAACAACTCGTTCCGATTCCGACGCTTTCTACGGTGTTAAACTTCCGTTTGCTCTGGCAACAGGCGAAAACGACAAGACAGTTGAAACATTCGTAGCCGGCGATTCCACAATCGGCGACAACTTAGCTTACAGCACAGTTGCTTACATTAAGAAGAACGCTGACAAAGATTGGGAAGTTCTCTTTGCAACTGTTGAAGCAGGTAAAACAAGAGTATTCGACATCGATCCTTCTACTGTTGACAGCGCAGATTCCGTTAAGAAACAGATCAGAATCAAAGATGACGATACAAAACTGGATGACAAATATGACTACGATGCAAACACTGTTGTAATCAGCAACAATGAAGTTATCTGTAAACTCGGCGATCTGAGAGAATACACAGTTGGCAGTCGCACAGTAACTGTTGCAGATCAGATTATGGCTATGTTCCGGTATGAAGATGGTTCTTCCATCGAAGGTTATGTAACATTCTTAATGAATGGTAAGAACGATGACGTTGTAGATTACATCTTCATTGATTCTTATGTAACAGACCGTGTATCCGATGAATCTCCTTCCGGTAAAACAATTATCTTGGAACAGGGCGGCGTTATCAACCTGGATACAAAAGACAACAAGAAATTAGTTTACACTTTGACCATGGATGGCAAAGACGTAACACCGGCTGATCTGAAGGAAGACGATATCGTTACCTACAGAAAGACAGCTTCCAACAAAGATTTCTATGAAATCATTGTTACAAGAGCAACTGTTGAAGGTACTGTTGATTCTACTTATGTAGAAGACGGCGTAACATACTACGAAGTTGGTGGTAAAGATTACGAACCTTCTAAGAGCGCATATGCAAGCGGCAACAGAAATGATGTTGATTATGATGGTTCCGGTAACCTCGTTTTAAACAACGTTAAAGTTGGTTCTGCAGGCACATTCTACCTCGATGCATTCGGCAAAGTTGCATACTTTGCAAAAGGTGCTCATGGTTCTGCTGACAGCAACTATGCTTATGTAATCAGCACAGGTAAAACAAACAACAGCAGCATGGATCCCAAATATGGTATCGAATTGATGACTGCTGACGGTAAAACAGCAACTTATGACTTTGCTACAAAAGTAACTGTAACAAAGAACAGCAAAGTTGACGAAGAGACCGCTACAGATGATGACGGTACTCAGTACACTGTAATTAAGAACGACAAGACTGTTGATGCTGCATTCAAAGCAGCTGTTGACGGTACTGTTGGTCAGTTGGTTGACTACACCAAGAATTCTTCCGGTGAAATCAGCGAAATCACAATCTGGAACGGCGATGCAGTTAAGAAGGGCGATACTTCGTACTTCACATATAACTATGCAACAGCTGCTGGTCATACAGATAAGTTCAACGACAGAAACAGCAAAGTTGGTGGTTATGTAATCACAAAAGACACTGTTGTATTCTACGTTGGTGACAACACAGTTGATAAAGATGATTATGAAGTAAGCGACATCACTTTCTTCGAAGATGATGATCCGTATGTAATCGCTGTATATGGTGCGGATGATGCAAGTGACGGTCTGACAGCTGGCGCAGTAATTGTTAAGAACAAAGTTGCTACAGGTTCTCAGAAAGAAAACGTTGCAGTATTCGTTAGACGGGCTACAGTTAAGAACGAAAGCGGCACAAGAGTTGCATCTATTGAATTCTTCCAGAATGGCGAATCCAAGACAATGCTGGCTGATTCCGCTAACGTTGGTAACAGCCTGAAAGCCGGCGATATCTTCTACTACAGCAAGAACTCTAAGGGTGAAATCACAAGCGTAACAAAACCGGCTATGGGTGATTACAAATATCCTGAGAATGCAGGTACAAACGACATCAAGTATGTATTCGGTCAGGTTTATGACAGATCCGGTTCTACTGTTAAACTCGGCGGCTTTGCTTCCGATGATTATGACAGCCACAAGATTCCGGACGGCGTTGCAGCTTACTTGGTTGACTACTCCGGTTCTAAAGTTAAGGTTAGCCTTGGCGATATCAAGAACGTTACAAAGAACAGATACACCAAAGCTGACAAACTGTTCGACGAAGATGATGCAGATAACTACTTGGTAGCTCTGAAGTACAAGGGCGATACCATTATCGGTGTTGTAATCTACATGAATGCAATTGATGTAGACGCTACAAACAGAGATGGTCACCTCGTTTGGAAAGTTAGATAATAAGATTTAACCATAAATCTTCTCAACCCGGGCTTTTAGCCCGGGTTGTTTCTTTTTATATGTTTGTTCTCCTATGATTATGAATGGAAACTTGCTTGAAAAAGTGCTACTTGCACTGCCCTGCGGACTTTATGCAATCTTTGTGCGGTTTCCGTTATTTCGTATGTGCGCTGTCTTTCACTTTTGGCGTTTGCCGGCTTAGTTCGGTGTTTTGGGGATGTTTTCGCATATTCTTGTTTTCTGCACGGTCACACCCGCCGTGCTTGTGCCCTCCCCTTCTTTTCCGTTTAAACAATCGTTTGACCGCTCGAAAACAAAAGCCAATATAAACCCATAAAAATCTAATATAAATACATGTATTTATGTCCACGATTGGTGTATGATAGTATTAAGTATAAGTGTCGAATATTATGGAATCCACCAAGAAGGAGTGTTATACATGACAAAAAAAGTTTTAAGCATTTTCCTGGTTCTGGCAATGCTTGTAACGCTCTTCCCTCTTTCTGCCTTAGCAGATGACGGAATTGAAATTGTTACAACCGGCTTTTCCGATACCTGGACGGCGAGCCATTCGGACATTACCATAACCGCGAAGGATACCGGTGCGGGCATTTCGTCTATGACCGTGAACGGCGTTGCTGTCAGCGGCGGCAAGACCACCGAAATCGAAAACGGCGGCACTCCTTTTTATAAAGTAAAGCAGCTTAGCTATGATGAAAGCACCAAAGTGTTAACGGTTGGTGTTTTCCTTGGCAACGTTACGGCGTCCACTGGACGATTTTCGTTTAAGTATGATACAACCAAAATGGACGCATATTGCCTTGATGACTTTGGCGATGAGGTTATATTAACGTCAAGTAACGCAACGAAAGAAAATATACAACCCTATTTTACACAATATACGAAAAAAGACTATGCTGCATTTGGCTTGACAAAAGAACAAGCCAAATCAACGCAGGATATTAATGTTGACATTTTTAAAGATAAAATTCCGGAATGTATAAATGTTGATCCGCAAAGAGGTGTTGGCTATGCTATGTGGCTGATTACAGGCAATGTTGATTCCACGAGCATGGAAATGCCGATTGCAAAGTTTTCATTTAAGCTTAAAGAAAACGTTACATTGAGCGATTTAAATGCGCAGTCGCTTTCTCTTCCGAGCTTCAGTGAACTGGAATCGGCTGGTTTAAAGGAAGCAAAGCAGGAGTTTCATGTGGCTGCTTATCTCGCAGACACAGCAGACAATATTTACTTGCCGGGCAACGGCACGCTGAAACAGGCGTTTGTATTGAACGGAAAAAGCTATTGCGACGGCGCGGAAGAGGGCGGCGGATTTACTTATTCCGGATCTACGCGTGGCGCGGTTAACGGCAGCTTTGAAGTTGTCGTTACAGACAAGAGCGGCGTTGAACACAAAAAGACCATTCCCGCAATGGTGGATGAAGTAACTTCTATCAGTACACCAACCTATTACATTGAGAGTGTTAAAGGCAATATAGAAGTCCGCGATTTTAAAATTGCGGAAACCCCTGCTTCGGGAGTTACTTATTTAGTTGAACTTTTAGATGACAACGCGACTGCGGTTATCGACTCCAAAACCGCTAAAGCGGGCGATTCAGTATCTTTTAACGCAGCGGATAAAGTGTATTACAGAATTCGCGTTACCGCAACAACCGGTGCGGGCGTAACAAACACCTCTGTTGCAACGCGGGTTATCATCTATGAAAATGATAACAACCAACCGAATCTTACCGTTGTCGGCGGCGGTGACGAATGGACAAACCGCGACGTTACATTAACCATCACAGCGACCGATGCGGAGTCCGGCATTAAAAGTGTGTATATTAACAATGAAAAGCTGACCGATTTTGTGGAAGGCACACCGTATACCTATGTTGTTTCTGATGAGGGCAAGCATCTTTACGATGTTAAAGTGCTTGACTTTAATGATAACGGAGCAGCGTGGGATGTTACGGTTAAAATAGACAAAACTGCGCCGACGCTTTCGGTAAGCGCAGATAACACTGTGGCGGCACAGCAGAGAGAAATTTCAATCAGCACACAAGATGCGCTCTCCGGCATAAAGAGTCTTACCGTAAACGGTGAAGATATCACAGGCAAAACGACATATACCGCAACTGCAAACGGCGATTACAAATTTGTTGCGACCGATAATGCGGGCAATACAACAGAGAAAACCGTAACAGTTTCCAACGTTGACAATGATAAACCGATTCTTACGATTAGCGGTGTTCCTCAGGTATGGACGAATCAATCGGCAGCCATCAGCATTTCTACCGATAAAACGTGCGACATTTATGTTGACGGAGCGAAAATTGACATACAAACAACATCGACAATCTACACGGTTGATGAAAACAAAACGTTTGTTGTCCGCGCGGTTGACGCGGCGGGCAACGAAGTAACTGAAACAGTTGTTGTGGACAAAATTGATAAAACAGCGCCTGTGCTTTCGGATTTGACTCGCATTACCGACTGGGCGAAGGAAGGAGAAATTACCTTTAAGGCAACCGATGCGGATTCGGGCATAAAAGAGGTTACCTGCGGCGGCACGGAAGTATCGCAGGCAGACGGTGTATACAAAATCCCGGTTGCGCAGAACGGCACGTACACCATTGTTATTACCGATAATGCCGGCAACAGCACAACAGAGGAAGTTGTAGTTGATAAAATTGACTTCACGCCGCCGACACTTACGGTTTTGGCAAGCAACTTGACCGCTCAGGTGACGCGCGTTCT
>CAKSHV010000059.1 GCA_934457515.1 uncultured Clostridia bacterium | reverse complement strand
AATCAAAGAAGCACAAAAAGTTACAAGCGACAAACAGAGAATCATAAACGACGCAAAGCAAGAGGCGGAAAGCATTTTAAAGAGTGCTGCGGACAAGGTTACCATTATGGTAAGCGAGCATGAAATTTCCCGCAAGGCGGAGGACCATGCACGCGAAATTATGGAAAATGCGCAGACCGAGGCAAGAAACATGCGCATGGCAACCAAAGAATATGTAACAAGCACATTAAACGATGTGGAAAACACCTTAAACGAAGTGTTAATCCGCGTTCGCGAAGACAGAAACGGATTCTAATATAATTTTATTCGGACAAACAAAAGTTCGCTGTGTATTGCCGCGGGCTTTTTTGTTTTATGAAAAAGCAGGAGGAAAAAGCGATGAAAATTGTGTTTGATGAGATAGAAAAAACGGTTATTCCGAATTTTAAGGGCGGCGAAAAAGAATTCTCAACGCACATGTTTACCGATTCAATGTGCAAAATCATGCGCGGAACACTTGAAAAGGGTGCGTCCATCGGGCTGCATACCCATGAAACAAGCAGCGAAATGATTTTTATTTTAGAAGGCGAGGGGACGGTTCTGTATGACGGCGAAACCGAGATTTTGCCCAAAGGCTCGTGTCACTACTGCCCCAAAGGGCATACCCACTCTCTGATGAACAAAAACGATGCGCCGCTGGTGTTTTTCGCGGTCGTGCCGGAGCAATAAGAAAGAGATTGATTATAAATCAATCTCTTTTTCGTAATCTTCATTTATCAATATGCAGTTTGCATTATGCTTTTTTGCAAGTTTTAAATACCGCGCATTGTCTTTCAAAACCGTCTCTTGTGTGCAGAATGTGTCATCGAGCCGCTTTTCGATGATACAGGCGTGTTTTTTTATGTCCTCAAAATGATTTTTTATATACTTTTCGCTGAAAATCAGGCAGCAGTATTTCATGTTTTTCAAATATTCTTTTTCAAAATCCTTTGCCCAGTCAAACGGAATGTAACAGCCCTCCACAATAAGATTTTGCTTGTTCTCGATTGCGGTTTTAATCATTTCGCGCACAATGGGCCACAAATAATCGGTAAGCCGGTCATCATCAGACGGCGTAAGGTCGGTTTGACCGCTGCGGATTAAGCCCATTTTCAGGTGGTCGATAGATAAATACGGGAATTTGTATTTTTCAAGCAGTTTTTGCGCAAGTGCCGTTTTGCCGGTGTGCGATGCGCCTGTGAGGAGTATAATCATTTGTCTATCCTTTCTTCAAAACAATCGGGCAGCGGCGCATGAACGGTCATCTGCTTTTGCGTTATGGGGTGCATGAACGAAAGGGACGCGCAGTGCAGATAAAATGTTTCGTTTGGAATTTCCGTGCCGTACAGAAAGTCGGCATACAGCGGACAGCCGATGTGTGCCATGTGCACGCGAATCTGGTGGGTTCTGCCGGTGTGCGGAAACAGGCGGACGAGCGAAAGACCGTTATTGGTGCATACCGTTTCATATTCGGTTTCGGCGCTTGCTCCGTTTGAATTTGCGCACCGCTTAATGATGCTGCCTTCCTCAAGCGCAATGGGCGCGGAAATTTTGCCCACACTTGGTTGCGGCACACCGAAAACAATTGCAAAATATGTTTTTTGCATTTCTTTTTGGGCAAGCTGCGCCGAAAGGCGCGACGCGGCAATCTGATTTTTGGCAATCAGCACTACACCCGAGGTGCCTTTGTCCAGGCGGTTTACGGGGCGGAATACAAAGGGTTCACCTTTAAAATAATGTAAAACTGCATTAGCCAGCGTTCCGCTTTTGTAATTTAAAGTCGGGTGCACCGCCATGTTTTTCGGCTTGTTTACCGCAAGCAAGTGCTCGTCTTCATATAAAACATTAATCGGAATGTTTTCGGGCTTTAGCGTTTCGGACTGCTCTTCGGGCAGAGAAACGGTCAGCACATCGCCTTCGTGCAGCACAAAATTTGTGTGAACCGCGCTGCCGTTTACCTCTATGCCGTCCGTTTTTTTCAGCTTAATGATGATTCGGCGCGACAAAGAAAGCGAACGCTTTAAAAAGTCGCCGACTGTTTGATTTTCTGAAGTTTTTTGAATCGTTCTCGTCATTTTCATAAGCCTATTGTACACCAAGTTTAATAAAATTTCAAGTTTTTCCGCGAATTAAGCCAAAAAAGGTTGACATATATCAAAAAATGTGGTATACTTCAAGTTGATTTAAGACGAAAGCGAGGGAATGGTATGCGTGTATGTGCAATGAACATGGCTTGGGCTAAAGATGCTGCAACTGCTGCACCTTCTGTTTCCTGTGCAAATAAAAATCGTGTATTTTTAGGCGCTGCAATGCTTGCAGTGCTTATTTTTATGCTTTCTGTCCTAAACGTGGTTTGCCTAATAAACGTCATTATTGTCATTAGCGTCATTATGATTGACGTTTATCTTCATATACCGAAAAAGCATACCGAAAATTAAACAAGAAATTTAAAACGGCTTTGCTTTTCGGCAAAGCCGTTTTTGTTACGAAAACACCTATAGCAAAGGAAGGGTCATATGAAATTATCAGGAGCAGAAATTATAGTTGAAACCTTACTGGAACAAGGCTGCACGAAAACGTTCGGCTATCCCGGCGGCGCCGTTTTGGATATTTTCGATGCGCTGTATGTAAACCGCGACCGAATTCAAAACATTCGCACGGCGCACGAACAGGGCGCGGCGCATGCGGCGGACGGCTATGCCCGTGCAACGGGCAAGGTCGGCGTTGTGATTGCAACCTCCGGCCCCGGCGCGACAAACCTTGTAACCGGCATTGCAACCGCACACCTTGATTCTGTGCCCATGGTTGCCATAACCGGCAACGTTGCAACGAGTTTAATCGGAAAAGACAGTTTTCAAGAGGTGAATATCACCGGCATTACCATGCCAATTACAAAGCACAACTATTTTGTGTCAGACGTTTCAAAGCTGGCAAAGGTTATCCGTGGGGCGTTCAGCATTGCAAAATCCGGCAGACCGGGCCCGGTTTTGATTGATGTTCCGAAAGACGTTTTAACCGCAAAAACCGACTATAAAAAGCAGGACACAGCGCCGTTTATCGAACTGCCCGAGGCGGACGAAAAATTAATTGCGGCGGCGGCAAAAGAGATTGCAAAGTGCAAACGCCCTTATATTTACTGCGGCGGCGGTGTGATTGCCGCAAACGCGGGCGAGGAAATTATGGCGCTTGCCGAAAAGACGGACGCTTACATCGGAAGCTCCATGATGGGCCTTTCCGCTGTGCCGGACAGCCATCCGCGTTTCCTCGGCATGCAGGGCATGCACGGGAGATTCAAGTCGTCTAAAGCGCTTGATGAGTGCGATTTATTGGTAGTTGTGGGCGGCAGATTCTCCGACAGGTCAACGGGAGATAAAAACAAATATGCCCGCCATGCCAAAATCATTCAGTTTGACGCCGATGTGGCAGAGGTGAACAAAAATATTTCGGTTACCCTCGGCATTGTGGGCAACGTGAAAAAAGCACTGCAAAGCTTGATTGAAAAAGTGCCCGAAATGCGGCATGAAGAATGGGAAAAACGAGTGAATGAACTTCGCGCCGAAGAGCAAAAACAGGTTTCAGAGCTTGCGTGGAAGAGTGAACTTACCCCCTTTAAACTGATTGAGGCGGTTCGCAAAGAGGCGGGGACAGATACGCCCGTTGCAACCGATGTGGGACAGCATCAGCTGTGGACAACCCAGCACTACGCTTTTGAAAAGCCGAGAACCTGCATAACAAGCGGCGGCTTGGGCACGATGGGCTTTGGTATGGGCGCGGCAATCGGCGCGTCGGTTGGAACGGGCAAGCGCGCGGTTCTGTTCACCGGCGACGGCAGCTTCGGCATGAATTTAAACGAACTTGCAACCCTTGCGGCTTACCAAATTCCTGTGATTATTGTTATCATGAACAACACGGTTTTGGGCAATGTTCGCCAGTGGCAGACCATGTTTTACAATAAGCATTACAGCAACACCGATTTGGTCGGAACGCCCGATTATATGCTGCTTGGCGAGGCATTCGGCATTAAAGGGTATGTTATAAACGAGCTTTCCGAGCTTGAGCCTACGATTCATGAGGCGTTTGCACACGAGGGTTCGGCGATTATCGACTGCCGCATTAACAAAGATGAATTTGTGCTTCCCATGATTCCGCCCGGCGGCAGCATGGAAAACATCTTGGTTCAGCATTTGGGAGACTAAAAGAGGAAAGGACGATATAAAATGACACTTGACAAAATCTATCATGCAAGCTATGTGCTAAAAGATGTAGTTCGGGATACGGAGCTGATTCATGCACCGAAAATCAATCCCGAATCGGAAATTTACTTAAAGCCCGAGAATCTGCAGATTACAGGTTCGTTCAAGGTGCGCGGTGCGTATTATAAAATATCGCAGCTGAGCGAAGAGGAAAAGGCACGCGGCGTTATTGCTTGCTCTGCGGGCAATCATGCACAGGGCGTGGCATTGGCAGCCTCTAAAAGCGGAATCAAATCCCTGATTTGTCTGCCGGACGGCGCGCCGATTTCCAAAGTCGAGGCAACCAAAAGCTTTGGCGCAGACGTTTGTTTGGTTGAGGGCGTGTATGACGACGCGTATGCAAAAGCACTGCAATTGAAAGAAGAAAAAGGATATACGTTTATTCATCCCTTTGATGACGAGGCGGTTATTGCAGGTCAGGGCACAATCGGTCTTGAAATTTTAAATCAGCTGCCCGAGGCGGAAGCGGTTATTGTGCCGATCGGCGGCGGCGGTTTAATCAGCGGTGTTGCGTTTGCAATCAAGGCATTGAATCCGAAAGTTAAGGTGTATGGCGTGCAGGCGGCGGGTGCGCCGAGCATGGCAACGTCTTTAAAAAATAAGAAAATCACACAGTTAAAATCCGTTTCCACCATTGCGGACGGCATTGCCGTAAAAGAGCCGGGAGAAAACACATTTGATTTGTGCTCGAAATATGTTGACGAAGTGGTTACCGTTACGGACGATGAAATTTCCGCGGCAATTTTAGGCCTTATGGAACAGCAAAAACTGATTGCCGAGGGCGCGGGTGCTGCGTCGGTTGCAGCCGCAATGTTTAACAAAGTACCGATTAAGGGCAAAAAGACGGTTTGCGTGGTTTCTGGCGGTAATATCGATGTTACCATCCTGTCGCGCGTGATTAAGCGCGGACTCTTAATGTCCGGCAGAACCTGCTCGCTGAAATTAGAGCTTACCGACAAGCCGGGACAGCTGATGAATGTTTCGAGAATTATTGCAACCCTCGGCGGCAACGTTATATCGGTTCATCACGAGCGCGCAAACGAGGGCTCGGAGGTAAACGGCTGCTATTTGCGTCTTGTTTTGGAAACAAAGAATTTTGAACATATAAAAGAAATTGAAAAGGCATTGACTGATTTTGGATTTAAAATGGTTCAGTAATAAGCAGAAAGGCGGTTTTGAATATGAAAACAGAAAAAGTACACACAAGTAATGCACCCGAGGCAATTGGCCCGTATTCACAGGCGATAAAAGCGGGGGAATTTGTTTACACTTCCGGTCAAATCGGAATCAATCCGAAAACAGGCGAAATCGACGGAAAAGACATTAAAGAACAGACAAAACAAGTTATGGAAAACCTAAAAGCAGTCTTAACGGCTGCGGGTTCTTCGCCCGAACAGGCAGTTAAAACAGTTTGCTTTTTGGCAGATATGAACGATTTTGCCGCATTTAACGAAATTTACGGCGAATATTTTACGAATAAGCCTGCGCGGAGCTGCGTTGCGGTTGCTTCACTTCCGAAAGGCGCACTGGTTGAAGTGGAAGTTGTTGCTTTAGCGTAATAGCGAGTTTATAAAGATAGCGCACACGGGTGTGTGCGCGTTTTTATGCAAATAAAAAGGCTTGCCGTTCGGCAAGCCTTTTGAAATAATCGGTATTCGATTAACGTTTGGAGAACTGAGGTGCACGACGAGCTGCTTTCAAGCCGTACTTCTTTCTTTCCTTCATTCTCGGGTCTCTGGTTAAGAAACCTTCTGCCTTTAAGATTGCTCTGAAAGACTCATCAGCGCCGAGCAGAGCACGTGCAACACCGTGACGGATAGCGCCCGCCTGACCGGTGAAACCGCCGCCTGTAACGGTTACAACAACATCAAACTTAGAAAGAGTGTTGGTTGCAACCAAAGGCTGCTTAACGATTGTTTTTAATGTTTCCAAACCGAAATATTCGTCAATGGATTTTTTGTTGATTGTAATTGTGCCTTTGCCGGGTAACAGTCTTACTCTGGCAACAGACTTTTTTCTTCTTCCGGTACCGTAAAGTCCCTTTTCGTTAGCCATTTGCTATTACCTCCTTATTTAATCTCTCTTGTCCACAATTCGGGCTTCTGTGCCTGGTTTTCATGCTCGCTGCCTGCATAAACTCTTAATCTCTTCAGTGCGTTTGCACCTAAAGTGGTTGCGGGAAGCATGCCTTTGATTGCCATGGTCATTGCTCTTGTGGGGAATTTTTCCATCATTTCTTTGTAGCTGGTTTCTTTCAGTCCGCCGATCCAGCCGGTGTGACGATAGTAAACCTTCTGTGCAGACTTGTTGCCTGTCAAAATTGCTTTTGCCGCATTAACGACAATAACATGGTCGCCGCAGTCCGCGTGCGGTGTGAATGTGGGAAGGTGCTTGCCTCTCAAAATTGCGGCAGCCTGCGCTGCAACACGTCCGAGGGGTTTGCCTTCCGCATCTATGATGTACCATTTTCTGTTCAGTTCAGTAGCCTTAGCCATATAAGTACGCATAGAAAATTACCTCCTTGTTTTTCTTTTTTATCTTCAACACTTGAATATTGTACAACAGCCGAGCCGTTTTGTCAAGCACTTTTTTGAAAATTTTTATAAATTTTTGATTATTCTCTTTAAATCTCGTTAAATCTTTAATTATCTTTTATTTTCTCACTAAAAAAATCATTTTTAGCACAAATAAAAAAGCCTGTTAAAACAGGCTTTTGACAATTGCGCTTATGTGGGCGATGTTTCGCTGTTCGGCGCGGTGCGGGACAGGTGCTTCATCAGTTTTTCAATCCGCGCGCGGTTGTAGCGCTGAATCATAAGAAACGGAATATTTCCGATCATACTGCCGATCACGGTCAGCGGAACAATGATCCGTGTACCAAAAAACGCATACAGAGGTGATGTTATTATAAGGAAGACATGCGTAAACTCCGCCCGCATGGTTTCAATTTTAAATAATTCAAGATAATTGGCAGATAAATTGGTAAGTGCCGTTTTGTCGAATCCGATTTTGGTCAGTTCGCTGAATTGGGGCAGCTTGTCCTTCCATGTGTTTATTTTAAAGACGCGGCTGTACAGCCGTCCGCCGTCCTCAAATTTAAAGGGAACAAAAAAGCGTTCATTCTTTAAAAAGAACTCTTTTGGAATTAACGCGAACAAAAGTCCTGCGACAAGTCCCGCGATTGCAATGCACATGGCGCTGAATAATAAGCGCGAAATAAAGTTTTCCATATTCTCACCGTTTTTTTAAAATTTTATCTTTACTTTTGCTTTATTATATGTTACAATAAAACAGGTGGGTTTGTCAATATGTTAGATTTTTTATTTTTAAACAAAAAAAATCCAATATAAACACATGTATTTTTTAAAAATATGTGGTATAATGGTTAGTATAATCAGACAGTTACGGTCTGTCAAGCGGTTAAAAATTAGAAATATATATTTTTAAGGAGTGGATTTAAATGATGTCTATTACAAACAGAAGCAGAATCCTTGCAATGATTTTGGTTATTGGAATGATTTTGTCTTTAGTTCCTGTAATGGCTGCCGCAGGCAATGATTATTCGGTCGGATACGCAAAGATTACATATCCGACAGGCGGCAGTAAACTGTACAC
>CAKSHV010000058.1 GCA_934457515.1 uncultured Clostridia bacterium | reverse complement strand
ATTTTAACGTCATTGACCAAAATACAATCGAAGTAACTTTCACAAATGGCTATGCGTCCGTATCCGCAACCTTTGCGATGGACGGCGTGTATGACGAACCGCTGGTTACTTTAAATTCGACCTTTGCAAAAGACGGTAACTATTCATTTGTATTATACAACGGCGAAGGTGTTGCAAAAGAAGATTTTGACACCGTAACCGCACCGCTTTTGTTTGTTAAACATGCTCTGCCCGAAAAGGCAAACGTTTTGGTTGAACCCTTTATGTTCACACCCATGAACACACTGTATTACACCAAAGAGCGCAACAAGGCGGGCAATAATAAAGAATTCACCTCCGGTCTTGCAGTAGACCCGACGGTTGTCCGCCAGGGCTTCTCACACCCCGAGGATGCGCAGTACGGCACGGCGTTCTATACACCGGATAACAAAGTTCGACCGCATTTGGTTGCTCCCGTAATGGGCGACAACAACCGCTTTGCGGCAGGGGACACCTATTCCTTTAAGTTCCGTATTTTAAACGACTTTAAATATTGGTATGATACATATAAGCATGTCGGCGTTGACATGTACAATACAAAAGACATTCGTGATAACTACTACACATCGTTTAATGAGGCAATTTACAACACAACCGAGCTGTGGCTTGATGATTTCTACGGCGGATGGGACGATATTGACAAGTCTTATTACAACATGGAAGCAAAAGATGTTACCACCCAGGCAGACCCGCTTGAGGCGGTTCAGCGCTATGCGCTTACCGACAACAAGACCATTTTGGAGGAAAGAACCGTTCCGACCGTTGCATACATTCTGTCGCGCGGAACAAAGAGCTTCCAGCACTCGGCAGAAAAGGGCGGACTTACATCTTCCTATATCACAACCGAAGTTCCTTCGCCTATCGGCAAACCGGTTGACTACAGCGCAAGCGTATACGGCGGTTTGTATGAAATGACGCAGGGCAGAATGCCTTACCTTTTGAAATATGCTTTGGAAGAGGCGTCTGCGGGCGCAATTCCGGATATTGCAACAAAATATAAGTTTACAGGCGACAAAGGTTTTTATAACATGCTTATTTTAAAAGCAGATGAGTATCTTGAAAAAACCAGCTGTATGTCGGGCGAAAACTATGATAAAATGTTTACGACAGGTTTTGTATACACTGATTATGCACGTCTTTTGAATACCTTGCTTTTGGCGTATGAATACACCGGCGAGCAGAAATATTTGGACGGTGCAAACAAAGCAGGCCAGCTGACCATGACAAGCACATGGAACACCGGCTATCATAACGGCTATGATTACAATACCTACCACATCGAGGACACGCACGTTCCTTATGTTCATGACGGAAACGAGCACTTCTTCTGGCACGGCAGCTTCAGATGGCGCCTCGGCAACCCGATAGAAGAGGGCGCTGTTAAATCAGGCTTGGAGCTTGGAAAATATATTCCGACGGAAGACGTTCCCGGCTGGCTGCCCGCACAGGCAGGTCTCGGAACCGAACATCCGTTCACGCCGAAATACGGTGCGATTAACCAGATGAACGTTTGGGCGGGTTCTATCATGCGCCTTGCAAAATACACGGGTGACGATTATTATGTAACCCAGGCGAGAAACGCCATGATCGGCCGTTTCGGCAACTATCCGGGCTACGGCAGAGAGCGTTATATCACACACAATCAGTATCCGGACTATCCGTATACGGGACCTGATTACACCGGCATTTATTACCACCATATCCCTGTATTTATGGGCATGATCGAGGATTATTTGATTAACGATGTCTGGTACCGTTCGGACGCGAAAATCGAGTTTCCGTCCCTTGCGCAGTACGGCTATGCATACTTTGATATGAACCGCTACGGTCAGGCATCGGGCAAATTCTATGACGAAGACAACATGTGGCTGTGGATAGATGACGGTATTTTGAAACCAGACAACAGGAGCATTGACTATATCACAGCCCGCAAGGCAGGCACTTTGGGTATTGCCCTTGTAAATGAAAAGTTGGAGGCTGTTACTACAACCGTAACCTTAGGCGACAAGATTGAAAACGCGGCTGCAATCAGCGGCACGGCAACTGTTTTGGATGCAAAAGGTAACAAGAGCGAAACTGCTGTAACAAACGGCTCGTTTACCGTTACCGTTCCCGCAAAGGGCATTACAAGCGTTATCATTAAGAGTGATTCGATTAAAGACCCGAGCTATATTCGTGATTTTAAATATTCAACGGAGCTTGGTCAGACCGTAACCGAGCACAAAAACGGTAAGGGCTTTGTTATTCAGCTGAGCGACGATCTTTACCATGCATATACATATGTAACTGATAAAGATTTAAAACAGCTTGAAATCACCTACACGGCTGACGGCGAAACAAAGACAGAAACCACAACGCAGTATCCGTTTGAGTTCTTAATCCGCGTAAATGACCCGAAATCCGATTTTGTTTACACATTAAAAGCGACAAAAGCGGACGGCACGATAGAGGATATGGGCGGAGGAACACTGCGCACCATTGATAATTCTCAGGGCTTAACCGGCGGCGATGTTTCAGTTAACACCGGCACATATTACAGCGCTGACGGCTCGAGCATCTACACAAGAGAAAAAACAACAGCACCATCGTTTTCCAAAACCGAAGCTAAAATCAACAGAATCGGCAGAGGCGACGCAAACGGTGCGTCTGCATGGAAATTCATTGTTGAAAAATCCACATTTCCGTTCGATGTGAATGAAAGCAATGTTGAGTCGTTAAAGAACATCGGCGTTGTGATGGATTGGAAACACAAATCCGTAAACAAAGAAATTGTTGCCGCAAGCTATGTTACAAAGGCGGAAATGGCAGATGACGGTCAGAGAATTTCCCTGTATGTTGCTCCCACCTTTGAACTTCCGTCAAACGTGAAAGCGTTTGATAATGCGGACTATAAAATCACTATGGACGTTTACCATGATTCACCGACAAACGTTGAAGTGGGCGTGAAAGGTGACGGAGCGGAGATCGCCTATGATATTCCCGATTTTGAACCGACTGAAATTAAAGTTAATTCCAAAGGCCGTGACGGCGTGAACTGGCGCTATGTTGTGCCGCTTTCTTCTCTTCCGTTTAAAGAAACGGCGGACGACTGCATGAAAGGCATGAAGATTAAGGCAACTTACACAAGCAAGAGCGATAAAAAAGACGTTCGCGTTTTGGAAAGTGAAGTTATCCGCAACGAGCTCCGCAGCGATAAAACAAGCATGACCCTTGTTGTTCCCGCAACCGAAGAGGTTCCCATGAAGAATCCGGACGGATCGGTATTTGATGATTCGCTTTACGATGTGAAAGTGGTTCTTATCCGAAAATAAAAAGCTTATATCAGGCAAAACGCGCTTTTACACCCAACCTTTTTTCAGCGTTTTGCATAAGAAAAGCGGCTGCATTGCAGCCGCTTTTTACATTATTCTCTGTGCGGTTTTGTCATATTTTTACATTGTTTATAATAAAATACAATAAAACAAAAGCCGAGGAGAATAAAAATGATTGAAATTGCAGTTTTGAAAACGGCAGAGGACAAGAACATGCGAGAAGAGTCGATTGATATACCGGAGCTTGGCTGCCGCGTGTGCGTTATTTTTGTGCCGTTTAAGCGAAAAGTTAAGCGCAGAATTCGCGCAAAACTAACAAAAATTTTAATAAACTATGCATATGTTTTGGCTGAGAATGAAAAACTAACGGCGTATGAAAAAGGCAGAAGTTTTAAAAGTCTTTTTTATTATTATCCGCGTGACACGATTTTGCATATTACGCAAAATGCGCCTTGTGCGTCAGCCGCGGTTGTGGCGGCGTCGGTTACGCCGCTTTTGAAGAAAACAGTTTTGGAACTCGGTACGTTTTACCGCATTGTTACCATTTACACCATTAAGGAAAGCGAAATGAAAGAATTTTCGGAGGGACTTTATGAAAGCGTGGGGCTGCCGATACACGTTAAAACGCTTGATTTAAGCGTAAAGCCCGCCGAGCGCTATTTAATCCGCATTGCAGACGACATAACGGTTTTTGACAGCGCGGAAAACATAGAATATGCAGACCTTGCCGTTGTTTTTCGGTTTCCGCTTTCTAAGTACAAAACACTGCCGCTTACAGACATTTTTAAGATTTGTCTGGATGCAGGATTGTCATTTGATTTATTTCCCGGCGGAAAAGTAAAAATTGTAGGGGAAATATCAAAATAAGAGTATTGACAAATCACTCCGAAACAATTATAATATCTTAAGATGCATTTTTTGCAAGGAAAGGAGATCCTTGATATGAGTGAAATGAAACAGATTAAAATGACGGCTGAAGGCCTGAAAAAATTGGAACAGGAATTGGAATATTTAAAGACCGTCAAACGTAAAGAGGTTTCCGCAAGAATCAAAGAAGCAATGTCCTACGGCGATTTGTCCGAGAACTCAGAATATGATGAAGCGAAAGATGAACAGGCACGGGTTGAGGCGAAAATCGCAGGGCTTGAAAGTGATTTGAAGCATGCGGTTGTTATTGATGTGTCCAATGCGGACAACAGTTCGGTGTATATCGGCTGTAAGGTTCGCTTGTACGATTACGAGTTTGATGAAGAAGTGGAATACTCAATTGTCGGCTCGAAAGAGGCAGATGTGCGCCACGGCAAAATTTCCGACGCGTCACCCATCGGCAAAGCATTAATCGGAAGAAAAGTAAGCGAAGAGTTTGAAATTACGGTCGGCGACGAAAAATTTAAGTATAAAGTTCTTGAAATTTCAAGCGCGCAATAAAAAGCAAAAGACGGCAAAATTTGCCGTCTTTTTTATTTTTTTGTCAAAAATTGCAAATTTCTCTTTACAAAACGTTTGATGTGTGCTATACTTATTTTAAATGAATAAGTTGTCTTTAAATTCGATACAGAGATGTCGACAAGATGATGGTAATTGCTTTAGATAAGTCATGTCTGTTTCCGCAGACTTATTTTTTTTCCCGGACTTCTTATTCAAAAACATATTATTTATTTTAAAGGAGTGTTTTGTAATGAGTAAGAAGCAAAACGGCGCGATTTACGATGCCAGAACACTGGGCACCGGCAAAATGGTTGTGCTGGGATTTCAGCACATGTTCGCTATGTTCGGCGCAACGGTTTTGGTACCGCTGCTGACGGGTCTGAACATCGCAACGACTCTGCTTATGGCAGGACTTGGAACACTTTTGTTCCACATAATTACCAAAAGAAAAGTTCCCGCATTTTTGGGTTCTTCTTTCGCATTCCTCGGCGGTTATGCCGCAATTGCCCCTGTGGCGGGCAACGGCACAATGACCAACGCCGAACTTTTGCCGTATGCAAGCTTGGGCGTTGCATGCGCAGGTTTGGTATATTTAATTCTTGCTCTTTTGTTTAAACTGGTCGGCATTAAGAAAGTTATGCGTTTCTTCCCGCCGGTTGTAACCGGTCCGATTATTATTTCCATCGGTCTTGGCCTTGCGGGCAGTGCGGTTTCCAACTGCTCGGCAAACTGGCTGCTTGCGGTTATCGCACTTGCAATCGTTGTTGTGTTTAACATCTGGGGCAAAGGCATGGCAAAAATCATTCCGATTTTAATCGGCGTTTTGGGCTCGTGTGCAATTGCTGCAATTTTGGCAGTATGCTTTGGCCAGTCTGTTACGGTAAATGATGTTGAATATATTGCAATTGCCGGCAATCCGAATCTTTGCCTGTTCTCTGTTCCGGCACTGGAAAGCTTTATGAATGCGGCATGGATCGGTCTTCCGGTTAAATGGAGCGGTACGGTGTTCGGCGGCGTTGACTGGTCGAATTCATCTCTTGTTGTAAGCGCAATCATTGCAATCGTTCCGATTTCTCTTGCAACCATGATGGAACACATCGGCGATATTTCGGCAATCAGCTCAACGGTTGGTCAGAATTTTATTGCAGACCCCGGTTTGCACAGAACCTTAATCGGTGACGGTTTGGCAACAACCTTTTCCGCTTTGTTCGGCGGTCCTGCTAACACAACTTACGGTGAAAACACAGGCGTTTTGGCACTTTCTAAAGTATACGACCCGCGTGTTATCCGCCTTGCGGCATGCTTTGCGGTTATCCTTTCGTTCTCGCCGAAATTTGAGGCGTTTGTAAGCTTAATCCCGACGGCGGTTATCGGCGGTATTTCGTTTGTTCTTTATGGCATGATTTCCGCAATCGGTGTTCGCAACGTTGTTGAAAACAAGGTTGATTTCACAAAGAGCCGCAACTTAATCGTTGCCGCAATTATCTTGGTTTCGGCACTCGGTCTCGGATCGGCTGCAACATTTAACATCGGTTCGGTTACCATTTCGCTGTCCGCTTTGGCAGTTGCTTCTATCCTTGGTATCGTGCTGAATGCAATTCTGCCCGGTAAGGACTACGACTTTAAGACAGACGAACCCGAAGACGCAAAAACAGGCGTTAGCTTTGAGGTTTAATACATAAAAAACAAATCATCAGAAATGCTCTGCCGAAAACGATTCAGCAGAGCATTTTTTGAAAAGGAGGCGTTTTCTTCATGCGCTTAAAAGCAGAATTTTTAGATAAAGACGGAATCCGTCGTTCGGTTGTGCGCATTTCGCATGAGATAACCGAAAAAAATCCGCAATGCGAAAATTTGTGCCTGGTCGGCATTAAAACGCGCGGCGTTCCGCTATCGAACCGCATTGCAAAATCCATTGAAAAAATTGAAAACCACCCCGTAGAGGTGGGGGAGATTGACATAACACTTTACCGCGATGATTTGGCACCTGCACATCCCGACGCGGTGGTAAACGGCACTTCCATTCCCTTTTCGGTGACAGGGAAAACGGTTGTTTTGGTGGATGATGTAATATACACCGGCAGAACGGCTCACGCCGCCATGAACGCGCTTTTGGCGCTGGGGAGACCCGCGTCAATTCAGCTTGCCATTTTAATCGACCGCGGACACCGCGAGTTTCCCATTCGTCCCGATTATGTCGGTAAAAACATTCCGACATCGCGTGCCGAAATCGTGCAGGTGAATCTTTCGGAAACAGACGGGGAGGACTCGGTGAAACTGTTTGAAAAATAAGATTGAAACTTAAAAATTGCATAATTTACGCAAATACTGTTATTTTTTCAGTTTTTCGATTAAAAGGATTGACATTGCAATTTTTCTTGTGTATAATCAAGCTATAAGTAATGCTGCGTGCTTTAACGGCATTGCAAAAAAAAGATTCATAAAGGAGTAGGTTTAAATGGCAGAGAAAATGGATAAAATGCTTGACTTTAACGTTGCAGCCGACGGTCCTGCGATTGATGCAAGCAAAAAATTAAGAATCGGTATTATCGGTACCGGCTGGATTGCAGACGCGCATATGGCGCAGTATAAAAAAATGCCCGATGTTGAAATCGTAGCCGGCGCGGACTTGGTTCCGGGCAAGGCAGAAGCTTTCTTTAAAAAGCATGAAATCGAAGGCGTTAAATGCTATCCGAGCCACAAAGAAATGTTAGATGATGAGTCTTTGAAATTAGACGGTGTCAGCATTTGTACATACAACATGACCCATGCGGAGTGCGCAATTTACGCTTTGGATAAGGGCGTTAACGTACTTTTGGAAAAACCGATGTGCGTAACATTGGAAGAGGGTATCGAAATTTTGAAGGCTGAAAAGAGAAGTGGCAAAATTTTGTCCATCGGCTTCCAGCCCAGATTTGACCCCAACATGATTATGGTTAAGAACGTTGTTGAATCCGGTATTTTGGGTAAAATTTATTACATTCAGACAGGCGGCGGCAGAAGACGCGGCATCCCGACTCCTTTCGGCACAACATTTATTGAAAAAGAAACCGGCGGTATCGGCGCTTTGGGCGATATCGGCTGCTATTCACTTGATATGCTGTTAAATGCAATCGGCTATCC
>CAKSHV010000057.1 GCA_934457515.1 uncultured Clostridia bacterium | reverse complement strand
AATCATGGTTTTGTCGGCATAGTTTTCCTCGTCCGACAGGGTAACTAAGTTGGCGCGGAACGTAATATCGGTATCATCCAGCGGAACGCCGACAGATACGGCCTCTAAAGGCGAACGGCCCGTGTAGTAAATTTCGGGCGCATAGCCCATAACCGAAAGGTTTGCGGTGTCGCTGCCCGGTTTCATGCCGTCCGGCACTGTTTTTGCCGTGCCGCACACGCCGTGCTGCGCAAAATAATCCATATTCGGCTTTTTGGCAAGCTCAAGCGGTGTTTTGCCGTTAAGGTCCTCACAGGGGTAGTCTGCCATGCCGTCCCCCAAAAACACAATGTATTTCATATGTAAAACTCCTTTAAAAGTATTTATTCAAATATAATTCTGCCGATTCGAACCATGGTTGAGCCGCACGCTATCGCCTCTTTAAAATCGGCGCTCATGCCCATGGACAAAATGCCGCCGCTTAATTTGGAATTTAAAAACGCCTCGTGCAGTTTTTCAAAGTAGGGCGTCGGGTTTTCGTCTTTCGGCGCCATGCCCATCATACCACACAAACGAATATTCGGCATGTTTTTCTCCACCTCGTCAATAAAAGACGAAAGAGAATCATATGGCACGCCGTAGCGGTCTTCAATGCCGGTGGAATTGACCTGAACCAGGCAGTTTGTAATTACTCCCGCATTTTCGGAGTGCTTTTGAATTTCGGCTGCCAAATGCAGGCTGTCCAGCGAATGGATGAGAACAGTTTTGCCAATGATGTGCTTTACCTTGTTGGTTTGCAGATGCCCAAGCAAGTGCCACTTGATGTCTTTGGGCAAATCTTCTTCTTTTTTTAACAAATCCTGCACCTTATTTTCGCCAAAATCGCGCTGACCCATATTATAAATCTGCATGATTTCTTCTTCGGTGTGGTATTTGCTGACGCAGATTAAGGATACGTCGCGTCCGTTTGCAAGTGTTTTCACTTCGTCTGAAATTTCTTTATATCGCATACTATCACCCTGTCTATTATACCACTTTTATGCGTTTAACGCAACAAATTTCAAAAAACAATTGATTTTTTTTGGAATATCATGTATAATGGACAGACAAGGAAAAGATTTTAAGGAGTGAAGCGGAAATGTTTGATTTTTTTAAGAAAATGCTGCGGTTCGGCACAGACATCGGCATCGACTTGGGCACAGCCTCGGTTTTGGTATACGTGAAGGACAAGGGCATTGTAATCCGCGAACCGTCGGTTGTGGCGATTGATAAAAATAACGGCAGAGTGATGAAGGTCGGCATAGAGGCGCAGGAAATGATCGGCAGAACGCCGGGCAGTATTGTGGCGATTAAGCCGCTGAAAGACGGCGTGATTTCCGACTATGAGTCAACCGAAAAAATGCTGAAATATTTTATCGGCAAGGTGAATATGTCTAAGCTTTTTAAGCCGCGTGTTATTGTTTGCGTGCCGAGCGGCGTGACCGAGGTGGAGCAGAGAGCGGTTATTGATGCGACCATGCATGCGGGTGCGCGCAGCGTCCACATTATAGAAGAGCCGATTGCAGCTGCAATCGGCGCGGGAATTGATATTGCAAAGCCGTACGGCTCGATGATTGTAGACATCGGCGGCGGCACGACCGATATTGCAGTCATTTCGCTTGGCGGCATTGTGACGAGCGAATCGATTAAAGTTGCGGGGGATGAGTTTGACGAGGCGCTGATTAAATATTTGCGCAAAAAGTATAACATTGCCATCGGCGACAGGACGGCAGAGGAGATTAAAAAGCAGGTGGGCAGCGTATATTTCCGCGATGAAACCATAAGCTGCACCGTGAAGGGCAGAAGTTTAGTTTCGGGACTGCCGCAGACCATTACGATTTCTTCCGAAGAAACGTTCGAGGCGTTTGAAGAGCCGGTTTCGAGAATCTGCGAGGCGATTCACACCGTTATGGAAAACACTCCGCCCGAACTGATTGGTGACATCAGCACCCGCGGCATAACCTTAACGGGCGGCGGCAGCCTGATTTACGGGCTTGACAAGCTGCTGCAGCGCGAAACGGGCATTAAGGTTGAGGTTGCGGCAGACGCCATTTCGTGCGTTGCCATCGGAACGGGTCAATCCCTTGACCATATTACCGATTTTGACAACACGCTGCGGACAAAATATCAAAATACAATAACATTATAAAAGGAAAGCCCTGCACGGAAAGTGCAGGGCGTTTTTTATTAGGTAAGTCTGCGCCGATTTGGTGCGGCTTCTTTATCATTCCTCAATCGCAGCTTTTTGCTCGTTGATTTTTTTGAAAATTTCGGGGTCGAATTTAAATTTGCGGTCATAGGTCATAAGGCCGTTTGTTTCCTGCTCCACATCGTAAAGCTGCGTGTAACAGAACCCTAAAACGTTTTTGTTGTCCAACAGTGCTTCGGTTAAACCTTTGTAGCGTGCGATAAACTCTTCCTCGGTTTTGGGCATGTTGCCGTAACCCCAGCTGTCATCCTCTTTTCGGTTTACAACCCAGCCGATTCCGCCGTATTCGCTGACAAACAGCGGTTCGCCGCGGTAGGTTTGCATGTTTTTGTGTGCCGAGCGCGCAACTTGGTCGTTTACAATGCCCTCATCTGCGTGCGCATAATTTTCTTTAAACACTGCCGGGTCCTGCTCATAATCGTGTACATCGAAAATGTCGGTTGCGCCGGAATGGTAGTTGCCGCTGGTGTCAATAACGGGGCGGGTGTTATCCAGCGCCTTTGTTACGTGATAAACGGTGTTAACGCCCTCCTGCGTTTGCGGATAAATGTCGTCTACATTCCATGTTTCGTTAAACGGACACCAGCCGATGATGGCGGGATGATTAAAATCACGGCGCACGCTTTCGGTCCACTCGGGCAGGAAGCAGTTTAAGTCGTTCATAGATAAAAAGTCAAAGCCCCAGTTTGCGTGTTCGCCCCAAACCATGTAGCCGAGCTTGTCCGCCCAGTATAAAAAGCGCTCTTCAAACACCTTTTCGTGCAGTCTTGCGCCGTTAAAACCAAGCTGCATGGAATATAAAATGTCATTTTTTAACGCCTCGTCGGTCGGCGCGGTGTAAATGCCGTCGGGATAAAAGCCTTGGTCAAGCACCCATCTGCCAAACACGGTTTTTCCGTTTAAGCGAAACGCACGGTCTGTTAAATCCACCGAGCGCATGCCGAAATAGCTTGTAACGCGGTCAACTTCTATGCCGTCATTTAAAAGAGTCAGCGTTAAATCATACAGTCTGCCGCAGCCGAGTTCCCACAGGTGCAGTTCGTTTAAAGATAGGGTAAGAGACGGTGCAAAACCATCCAAAACGATTTCAGCTGCACCCATTGCGGCCCCTTCAAAAGAGGCTTCGGCACGAAGTGTTAAGCTTTTGGCACAAAGGGAAACTTCAGGGTCGATGCGAACACTGCATTCTGCAAGATTTGGGTAAAACTGCGCGCGTTTAATGTGCGCTTTATCTAAGGCCTCCAACCAAACGGTTTGCCAAATACCGGTGGTGCGGGTGTAGAAACAGCCATGTGAATCGAATTCGACGCTTTGCTTGCCTGAGGGCTGCTTGTGGGTGCGGATGTGGTCAATTGCGCAAACCGAAATGTAGTTTTCTTTATCGGTTAAAAGATTTGTGATGTCAAACGAAAACGAGGTGTAGCCACCCTTGTGCTCGCCGGCTAAAGCGCCGTTTACATACACATAGGCATGGTAGTCCACAGCGCCGAAGTGCAAAATAATGTTTTTTCCTTTCCATTCTTTCGGAACAGTGATGTCGCGGCGGTACCAAACGCAATTCATAAAATCGGTCTGCCCAATGCCCGAAAGGCGGCTTTCGGGGCAAAACGGCACAACAATTTTTTCAGAAAGATGTTTTTTTTCAAAATGCAAATCCATACCGTTTTCGCCATTGTCGATTTCAAATTCCCATTCGCCGTTTAGATTTATCCAGTTTTCGCGCATAAACTGCGGGCGCGGGTGCTCCGCGCGGGGCATATTTTCTGTGCTCATTGTGCAAAACTCCTTTTCTTTTTTTAACTTTATACTCCTATTTTAGCATAAAAACACAAAAAGAAAATGTTTTTTTCTATTTAACACTTGACTTTTTCTACTGTATTTTATAAAATAAAAGCAGGTGATGAATTATGATGGATACCAGAAAAATACGTTCTCTTTGGCCCGAAGATTTGGGCTTTCACTTGGAAAGACAGGACACCGGCAGCGAGTATATTTATATTCAGTATTTAACGGCGGTAGACATTTGGGTGAAAGGCGAGATTGTCCGCGCAGAGCCGGGGGCGGTGATTTTGTATAACAGGCACAGCTATCAGTATTTCAAGGCAACCTATGAGCCTTTGGTGCACGACTGGCTGCATATTGAGGGCAATGTGGACGAAATGGCAAGGAAATGCGGCATAGGGTATAACACGCTGTATTATGCGAAAAATTCGGGGAAAATTACGGCGATTATTCAGGAATTAGAGCTTGAAAATCTGCACCGCGACCGCTATTCGGCAGATATTATGGATTGCGGCTTGAAAGAACTTTTGCTGGTGACCGCGCGGGAAATTCACCGAAAAGCACAGCCGAACATCAGCGCCGCAACCGAGGAAGCGTTTATCCGTGCGCGGGCAAAAATTCACGGCGAGTACGGCAAAAACTGGAGCGTGAAAGAGATGGCGGATTTTGTGCATTTAAGCCCGTCACGGTTTTACAGTTTATATCACGACGTGTTCGGCATATCGCCCATGCAGGACTTGACCAATGCGCGCATGGAGCACGCAAAATATCTGCTTTTGCAGAAAAAGTATACTGTGCGCGAGGTGGCAAAGCTGGTCGGCTACGGCGACGAGTTTTATTTCACGCGGAAATTTAAGCAGTTTACCGGCGAAACGCCGGGGAAATATAAATAAGGCATGTAAAAATGTCCGGATCGCAAAAGGCAATTTTGCAAAAAAGAGGCGGCGAAAACTTTCGTTTTTCGCTGCCTGCTTCATTTTTGCAAGAAATAGGAAAAGGCATGCGGGAGCGCCGACATACTTTTCAATTTTCGATTACAAAACAATTCCCCGCCGCTGAGGCGGGGAACTGTTCATTTTTAAAGAAGTTTTTTTCTGAGCTCTTCGCCCGACTTGTCGCTAAGAAATGCGGGCGGAATGTCAAAAACGGTTTTGCACCCTGTCGCGCCCTCTTTGTTTAAGCGGTATGCCGCACGGGCATATGCCGCAAGGACAGAGGCAGTAAATTCCGGGTTCGAGTCTAATTTCAAGCTGTATTCAATAATGTGCTTGTGGCAGTTGTTTTCGCCGGTTTTCCCGCTGCGGATCACAAAACCGCCGTGCGGGATGCCGCTGTGTTTTTCATTTAATTCTTCCTGCGAAATAAAATGCACCGTTGTGTCGTAATCTGCAAAATAGTTGGGCATAGTTTTAATTTCGCGCTCGATTCTTTCTTTGTCCGCGCCCTCTTTTGCAACCACATAGCATTCTCTCGTGTGCTTTTCGCGGGTGGTAAGTTCAGGGTTTTCGCCGCTGCGTACCGCATTTAAAGCGCTTTCAACCGGCACGGTGTACTGGCGTGCGTCCTGCACACCGTCGATTCTGCGAATCGCGTCCGAATGACCTTGGCTGACGCCCTTGCCCCAAAACGTGTAGTCCTTGCCGTTCGGCAAAACCGCGTTTGCATACAGGCGGTTTAACGAAAACATGCCCGGGTCCCAGCCGACCGAGATGACAGCCGTTTTGCCGGCTGCTTTTGCTGCTTTGTCCACCTCGTCAAAGTGCGCGGGGATGTTTGCGTGCGTGTCAAAACTGTCAATTACATTGAAATATTTCGCCATTTCGGGGGTCTGCTTCGGCAGGTCTGTGGCGCTGCCGCCGCAAAGAATCATCACGTCGATTTTATCCGCCATATCTTTTGCGCTGTCCGCCGAAAGAACAGGCACGTTTTTCGTTGCAATGCGAACCGATGCGGGATCTCTTCTGGTAAATACTGCGGCAAGTTCCATGTCGCTGTTTTGCATAACGGCGTATTCAACGCCTTTTCCTAAATTTCCGTATCCGAAAATACCGATTCTGATTTTATCGCTCATTTTATCTCTTCTCCTTTTTGTTTAAAATTGGTTTAATGTTTGTTTAAAGTCCGTCACAACTTCTGACGGGGCTGTTATTTTCATGTCGCCGCCGAACATAAAGACCCATGAGAAAAAGGCGGGACTTACGTTTACGTCGGCTTTCAGCGTGAAATATTCATCATTTTCGGGGATAATAACCGCCTTTTCGCCGAAACGGTCAATCACCGCGTTAATCAGGCTTGCCCTGCACGAAAGGGTGACGGTTTTCATTTCGCCCGTAAACATGTTAAAATGCTTTTTGGCATAGGCGCCGATGTCGAAATTCTCGCCCGCGACCGATTTTAAGTCGGGCACAGACTCGTTTAGAATCCGAATGTTTTCCATGCGGTCAACCCGGAAATTGGTGATTTTTTGCCGTTTTTCATAGTAGGCAACCAGATAGTAATTTTCCTCCGAAACGGTCAGTGCGTAGGGGGAGGCAATGTAGCCGCCGCCGTCCCTTTTCAGCATTTTTTGCTTGTCGGGCGTGTAGGTAAAATACTGAAAGACAATTTTTTGCCTGCGGGTGATTGCCTCGTGCAGCGTGTCGGTGTTGTAATACACCTTTTCGTTTAAACCTTTCACGCGGTTTGTGATATACACCTGCCGCTGCAGCGAGCGGGCAAGGTTGTTACTTGTTAAACTTTCCAATTTTTTTATCAGCTGTGCACTTTTTTTCTCGGTGATAAAGCGGTTTGCCTGCACGCAGTCTACAAGAAGTTTCAGCTCTGCAAGCTCGAATGTGCGCGAGGCGATATAGTGTCCCGCTTTTCCGTTTGATATAATGTCTGCGCCGAATGTGCGCAGATTTTCCAAATCGTCATAAACCGATTTACGCTCGGCGGAAATGCCCTTTTCTTCCAAATAGGCAATGATGTCTTTGGTGGAAACGGGATTTTCCTCGTCCGATTTTTCAAAAAGCAACTTGTAAATATATAAAATTTTCAGTTTTTGCTGCGATTGCTTTGGCATTTGTTTTACCGCCTTATTTCATATTCAGAAAGTCGCTGTCCAAATTTATGGTAAACGGTCCGTCGTTAATCAATTCAATCTGCATGTCTGCACCGAATTTTCCCGTGCCGACCTTTTGAAACATCGTTTCGGCGCACTTGATCATATATTCATAAAGCTCGTTTGCAAAGGCGGGCGCCGCCGCACCGGTAAAGCTCGGACGGTTACCTTTTCTGCAGTCGGCATAAAGGGTGAACTGTGAAATCAGCAGTGCTTCACCGCCGACCGCCCCGGCGTTTAAATTGGTTTTTCCGTTTTCGTCTTCAAAAATGCGTAGATTCTTAATTTTTTCAAGCATTTTGTCCGCAATTTCTTTTGTGTCGGACTCGTGAATGCCGATAAAAAGCAAAAGCCCCTTGTTAATTTCGCCCGTAACGAAGCCGTCAACCAGGCATTTGGCGTGCCGCACGCGCTGCACGGTTATGCGCATAATAAAACACTCTCCCTGTTTGTTAAATGCATGAAATTCCGGGATGTATATCCCGGAATTTCAAAATGGATTATATGTTTGTGTGAATTGCATTGCCGGTCTTTGCCGATTCGAATGCAGCCTCCATGACTTTAATAACGCGCAGTGCCTGCTCGGGGGTTATGGTCAGTTCCCCTTCGCCGTCAAGCTTTGCAACCAGCGGGTTGTAAACCGATGTTAAATCGTCAACAACGTCGGTCGGCGCGGAAATCGGAATGATTTCAACCGTGCTTTCATCGCGCGGCGCCATAGTTTTGGAAGGACCTGCTTTGGTGCTTACAATGTCAACGCCCCACTGATTTTGCTGCTCGATCGGGCGGACAATCTTGCCTGCCG
>CAKSHV010000056.1 GCA_934457515.1 uncultured Clostridia bacterium | reverse complement strand
GTGCACTTGGGGGCGCTGACCGCTTTGGCGTTTGGGTTAATCGGCTTTGCGGACGATTTTATTAAAGTTGTTTTAAAGCGGAATTTAGGGTTAACCGAAATTCAAAAGCTGTTTTTCCAGACGGCGGTTACGGTGGTTTTCCTGATTTTGGCATACCGTGCGGACTTGATTGACACATCCCTTTCGGTTCCGTTTACCTCTTTTGAAATTGAACTTTCGTGGTTTTATTTCGTGTTTGCCGCATTCTTAATGGTCGGCTTTGTGAACGCCGTGAATTTAACCGACGGCATTGACGGGCTTGCGGCAAGCGTAACGCTGGTGGTTTGCGTGTTCTTTGCCTACTTTTCGGCAATGAAGGACGATAAAATTTTATCCGTATTCCCGTCGGCTGCGGCAGGCGGACTGTTCGGATTCCTGTTTTACAACTATAACCCCGCAAAGGTGTTTATGGGCGACACCGGCTCGCTGTTTTTGGGCGGAACCGTGTCTGTTTTAGCCATTCTTTCGGGAAATGAGCTTTTGCTTTTGCTGGTCGGTTTGATTTATTTAATCGAGGCGCTTTCCGTTATGATTCAGGTTGCGTATTACAAAAAAACAAAAAAGAGAATCTTTTTAATGACGCCCATTCATCATCATTTTGAAAAGTTGGGCTGGAATGAGAAAAAAATCGTTACGGTGTTTACGCTCGTAACGCTTATCTGCTGTGTGATTGCGTTTTTTGCGTAAATAAAGCGGCATAAACAGAGTATTAAGAAAGGAGGAGCGGTTCCTTGGCAAGAACAAAAACGAAATTTAAGGTTTTTAAGGGAAAAGGCAAGGACAAAACCAAAATGCGCGGCATGGACACGGTTTTGTTTAACATGATTTTAGTGCTTTTGTGTTTCGGTCTGATTATGTGCTTTTCCGCCTCTGCGCCGGCTGCGCAGCAGAACATGAACGGGGACAGCTATTACTTTCTGAGAAAACAGTTGATTTGGGCGATTGTCGGCTTTGCCGGCATGCTTGCTGCGTCTAAATACGATTATCATAAATTACAAAAGTTAACCTTTCCGATGGTGGTTTTAAGCTTTGTTTTGCTGATTGCAGTTTTGTTTTTCCCCGCACAGAAGGGCGGCAGGCGCTGGATTTCGCTTCCGGGCATTTCGTTTCAGCCGTCCGAATTTGTTAAATTCACCGTCATTGTTCTGTTTGCGAACATGCTTTCAAGAAAAAAATGGCACAAGGTAAAAAACGTTCAGGAATTTTTTAAATATTTTATGAAGGATTTCTGTCCGTATATGCTTGTGTTTTTGCTGTTTGCACTGCTGTTGATGTTAGAGCCGCATTTTAGCTGTACGGTTTTGATTTTGTGCGTGGTGATGACTATGCTGTTTGCGGCGGGCGCAAACCTCGGATATTTTGCAACCATTGTCGGTCCTGTTATTGCGGCGGGCGTGGCGCTTGTTTCGTTCGGCTACCGTTCGGACCGAATTACAAGCTATTTAGACCCCTTTGCGAATCCGCGGGGGGACGGCTGGCAGATTATTCAGTCGCTTTACGCCATCGGTTCGGGCGGACTTTTTGGGTTGGGACTGGGGCAGAGCCGTCAGAAATTTTTGTGGCTTCCCGAGCCTTACAACGATTTTATCTTTGCCGTTCTGTGCGAGGAGCTTGGCTTTATCGGCGCGGCGGCAGTTCTTATATTATTTTGCGTTCTCATTTGGCGCGGCATTTATGTTGCCATGCGCGCACCCGACACGTTCGGCACATTTGTTGCGGTCGGTATAACGGCGCTGATTGCTTTTCAGGTGCTGATTAACATTGCGGTTGTAACCAAAGCAATCCCGGTTACGGGCATGCCGCTTCCGTTCTTTTCATCGGGCGGTACGGCGCTTTTGTTCACCCTTTGCGAAATGGGCGTTCTGCTGAATATTTCAAGGCAGATTGAGGTGCCCGAGGCGAAGTAACACACATTTAAAGTCCCCGCATACCATGTATTGTGGGGGGATTTCAAGGTGGGTAAAATTGTAATTTGCGGGGGCAGACGGCTAAACGGACGGCTTGATATTCAAGGTTCAAAAAATGCGGTTTTGCCGATCTTGGCGGCAAGCATTTTGTGCCGAGACACGTGCGTTTTAAAGAATTGTCCCGAAATTTCGGATGTGCACTGTGCGCTGGAAATTATAGAATCGCTCGGCGGAAAAACAAAACGCGAGGGCAGTACGCTTTTGGTGGATACAAGCGGTATAACGGGCTGTGAAATCCGTGCGGATTTGATGTGCAAAATGCGCTCGTCCGTTATGTTTTTGGGCGCAATTTTATCGCGTGCGGGCAAAGCAACCGTGTGCACACCGGGCGGCTGTGAAATCGGCGCGCGCCCGATTGACTTACATATTAGGGCACTGAAAGATCTCGGCATTGCTTTTTCTGAGCAAAATGAGGACGGCAAAATGATTTGCCGAATGGAAAATCCGCATGCGGCGGTGATTGAGCTGCCCTTTCCAAGCGTCGGCGCGACAGAAAACATCATGATGGCGTCGGTTTTCTTAAAAGGCACAACCGCTATTTTAAATCCCGCAAGGGAACCTGAAATTTCAGAGTTGCAGAATTTTATCAACGCCATGGGCGGACGCGTCCGCGGGGCGGGGACAGATGCGATTTATATCGACGGCGTCAGCGCCTTGCATGGTGGAGAATTTACCATTCGGGGCGACCGCATTGTGTGCGCAACTTACCTGTTCGGCGCGGCTGCGGCGGGCGGGAACGTTACGTTTTGCGGTATACCGCCCAAAGATTTAAAAGCTGTGCTTTCGGTTCTTGAAAAAGCGGGCTGTGAAATTCAAATACATGAAAACGAAATTTCTTTGTTGTCAAACGGCAGATTAAGGGGAGTCGGCAAAATGAAAACGACTGTTTTCCCCGGGTTTCCGACCGATGCACAGGCGCCGCTTACGGCGTGCCTTGCAGCGTCTGACGGAGTGACGGAATTGACCGAAACGATTTTTGAAAACCGGTTTCGTCACATAGAAGAACTTTTAAAAATGGGGGCGAATATTACAGTCAACGGCCGCACGGCGGTGATTTGCGGCGTGCCGCACCTTACGGGTGCATGCGTTTTTGCAAAAGAACTGCGCGGAGCGGGCGCACTGGTTGCGGCGGGGCTTTCGGCGCACGGCACAACGGTTGTGGGCGGCACCGAATATTTGGACAGAGGATATGTGAATATTGAACACGCACTGGGCATGCTCGGTGCGGATATATACAGAAAGCAGGAAAAGGATTAAAGGTTGTCATGGGCATCAGACGAAAGAGAAACAAAAAAATAGTCCGTATGAAACGGCGGAGCAACAGGGTTGCAAAATTCGGAGGCTTTTTACTTCTGGTAGTTGTTACCCTGCTTGTTCTCATGCTCACGCCTTTTTTCAACGTGAAGTGGATTGATATTCAGGGTGCAAACAAGGTGACAGGCGGCGAGATTAAAACCGCCATACAGTATAACACGGGCGAGAATGTGTTTAAAATAAGGCTAAGGAAAAGCAAGCAGGCGCTTCTTGCACTTCCTTATGTGGAAACCGCCGAGGTGCACCGCAAACTGCCCGACGGGATTCGGGTGAAAATCACCGAGCGCGAGCCGTGCGCCTATGCGGCGTTCGGCGGCAGTTTTGTTCTGATTGATAAAGGCGGACGGCTTTTGGAGCAGGTGAAAGCCGCGCCCGAAAACATTCCGCTTATCGACGGCGCGGTTCTGAAAGGTTTATCTATAGGGCAGGCGCTTTCCGACAAAGACGAAGAGCGTGCACAGGCGTTTTCGGTGCTGTATGAAAAGTTAAACGAATATGATTTGTATGCGCGGACAACCGAGCTGAACATAAAAAATACCGATAATTTGGGCTTTGTGTATGACGGAAACAAAACCGTTGTCATCGGCGACGGTTATCGGCTTGACTATAAACTGATGATGCTGCAGGTTGCACTCGATGAGCTTGCCCCGTCCGAAAAGGGAACGATTACCTTAACGGTGGAGGGAAAAGCCATTTTCACACCGGCAGAGGAGCAGTAAATTTTATTTGTTTGTAAAAATTTGAAAGAAAAATGCATAAATCCGAAAAAAATTGAAATTTGTTATTTACAATTTTCAAAGTTTGTACTATAATATAAATATAAGTGTTTTTAAGGAGGAAAAAAAGATGGCAATGGACTTTGTTGTTGATGGAAATAACGGCGCGCTCATTAAAGTAATCGGCTGCGGCGGTGGTGGTAACAACGCAATTAACGCCATGATTGACGCAGGCTTTTCCGGCGTTGAATTTATTGCAATAAATACGGACAAGCAGACCTTGGCTTCATCTAAGGCAGATGTTAAAATTCAAATCGGCGAAAAAATCACCAAAGGTTTGGGCGCAGGCGCAAACCCCGAGGTTGGTCGCAAATCCGCCGAGGAGAGCATTGAGGAAATCGGTCAGCACATTAAGGGTGCGGACATGGTATTTGTAACCGCAGGCATGGGCGGCGGCACAGGCACGGGCTCGGCTCCGGTTGTTGCAAAGCTGGCTCGTGAAATGGGCATTTTAACGGTTGGTATCGTAACCAAGCCTTTCAGCTTTGAGGGCAAGGTTCGCATGACCAATGCCATGAGCGGTATTGAAAATTTGAAAGACGCGGTGGATTCTTTAATCACCGTTCCGAATGATAAATTATTCGAAGTGGCTCAGAAAAACACATCTCTTACCGATGCGTTTGCGGTTGCAAACGACATTCTGCGCCAGGGTATTCAGAGCATTTCCGACATTATTACCGGCAACGGCTTCATTAATTTGGACTTTGCCGATGTGAAAGCGATTATGTCGAACTCCGGTTACGCACACATGGGTATCGGCGTTTCGAAAGGCGACAACCGTGCGGAAGACGCGGCTATGCTTGCGATCAAGAGCCCGATTTTGGAAACTTCTATCGACGGTGCGCGCGGCGCGATTATCAATCTGTCGGGTGCAAACCTCGGAATTTTGGAAGTTCGCCAGGCAACCGAGCTGATTCAGCAGTATGTTGACCCCTCGGCAAACATTATTTTCGGTGCAACGCTGGACGAGTCTATGGGCGAAGAAATTTCGATTACGGTTATTGCAACCGGTTTTGATACAAAACAGGGCTTTGGCTTCGGCAAAAAGATGGCTGAAACCGTAACCCCCAAGCCGGCTGAAAACACTCCGCTTTCGCAGCAGGGCGGCGGCTTGTTCGAGTCTTTGAGAAAAGAGCGCGAAATGGCGCAGCAGGAAACTGCGGCAAACGAGGATGACGATTTGGGTCTGCCCTCTTTCATGCGTAAAAAGAACTGATTTTCAGGCACATTTAACGTGCAAAATGACAGAATAAATACTTCCCCGAACCGTTTTTATGCGGTTCGGGGTTTAAACTGAAAAATAAATAAAATGTTTTTACCGAGAATTGAGCAAAACAAAGGCGGAGAAAAGGTTTTTTAGGCGTTGCGCAATCTCAAAACCTTTGCTTTCAGCGGCGGAACGGAGAGTTTATGATGGATAACAAAACGGTTTTACGGGCAGGCATTATCGGCTGCGGCAACATTTTTCCCATGCACGCACATTCGGTCGGCGCTTTGGAAAACGGGTGTGTTGCGGCGGTTTGCGATATTGACCGCGGCAGGGCGGACAGAGCGGCAAAAGATTTAAACTGCAAGGCATTTTATGATTATAAGGAAATGATAGACAGCGGCGAGATTGATGTGGTGCATGTTTGCACGCCGCATTATTTGCATAAAGAAATGGTGCTGTATGCCTTAAAGAAAGACCTTTTTGTTATCTGCGAAAAGCCGATGGCAATTCGCGGGGAGGACGGCGAGGAAATGGCGCGCGCCGCAAAAGAATCCAAGGGCGGGTTGAGCATTATTTTCCAAAACCGCTTAAATCCCGGCAGTGTGTTTGCAAAACATGTGATTGACAGCGGAAAATTAGGCAAAATCTTAGGCGGCAAAATCATCGTAACCTGGAACCGCCCCGAGTCGTATTATGCTTCGGGCGACTGGCGCGGAACGCTTGACAAAGAGGGCGGCGGCGTGATTATCAATCAGGCGATTCATTCGTTTGACTTGCTTCGCTGGCTGATTCCGAACGAATTTGTTTCGGTTCAGGCAAGCATTGCCAACCGCATACATCCGTCCATCGCGGTTGAGGACGAGGCAAGCGGACTTCTGCAGTTTGAGGGCGGCTTGCATGTTCCGTTTTTTGCAACCAACAATTTCTCGATGGACGACCCGATTTTGGTTATGATTCACGGCGAAAAAGGGGTTATGCGCATTGTAAGCGACGAGGCGACCGTTACATATGGCGACGGCACAACCGAGCGCTCTGGCGCGGACGATGAGAAAAAGATTGATTTCGGCGACGGTGCAAAAGGGTATTGGGGCATAAGCCACTACAAGCAGATTCGAAATGAATACAACGCCTTTTTGGCGGGTCAGCCGGACGATACATTAGAGGAAGGCTTAAAAACCCACCGCATGATTTGCGCGCTGTATGAAAGTGCACGAAAAAACAAATAAAAAGCGGGTTCGAATTAAAAGTGCCATGGCGTTTTTAATCCGAACCCTTGACTATAAAAAAGGAGATTTTTAAAATGGATGCACAGTGCGAAAGCTGTTTGTATTTCGAAGAGGACGAACTGACGGGAGAGCCGGTTTGCTCGGTTACGTTAGACGAAGACGAATACGAGCGGTTTACACGAAAAAAACACACCGTTTGTCCCTATTACCGAAACGGTGATGAATATGCTTTGGTTCGAAAACAAAACTAATTCGGAGATGTAAAAATGCGCAGCCAAAAGACTTTTTAAGTCTTTTGGCTGCGCACAAACCGCCCCTCGGAGTAATGTATATACGCCGTTGGGGCGCTTTACTTGTCCTGCACTTTTTCTATTCCCAAATGAGAATTTTTAACTCTATTTTTTCTTGGTTTTATAACAAATCGTGTTATTTTTAACTTGCCTTTTTGCGATCTGTGCTTTTTTTACATTCCCCGCTATAGTTCGGCTAAATCGCCAAATGTATAGCCCATTTCTTCCCATTTTGTCAAAAGCTCGTCTAAAATTTCCGCATTGGTGGCAGAGGTGCTGTGCAGCAGCACAATGGCGCCGTTATGAATCCTCGGCAGCAGCTTGGAAAAGGCAAACTCCTTGGTCGGTTGGTTGCCCTCAATCCAGTCCACATAGGCAAGTGACCAAAAAAAGGTTTTATAGCCCAACTCTTTTGCCATTTTTAAATTTTCGGTGCTGAATTTGCCCTGCGGCGGACGGTATAACTTTTGCAAGTCCTTGCCGGTCGCCTCTTTAAAGAGATTTTCCAAGGTGGTAATTTCCGTTTTAAACGATTCCATGGTCGATATTTTGGACATGTCGGGGTGGGTTGCGGTGTGGTTTCCCACGTTGTGTCCCTCGTTTATCATGCGGTTCACAAGGTCGGGGCGGGTTTTTATGTAGTTGCCCACAAGGAAAAATGTGCCTTTCGCATTGTGCTTTTTCAACGCGTCTAAAATGGCGGGAGTCGCTCCGTTTTCGTAGCCCGCGTCAAAAGTTAAATAAATTACTTTTTTTGATGTGTCGCCAAGATAATAGGCGTTATATTCGGCAAGCTCATCCTGCGTACGGTTGCCGCTTGGCGCTGTGCCGCTTTCGCCGTAGCCTAAGCCCCAGTCGGTTTTCGAGGCGGCGGAAAAAATTTTGTCGGTGTTGTAATACATAATTTGGCAGAATCCGATTAAAAGGGCGGCGGCAAGGCAAAGGGCAATTGCCTGCTTTTTTTTAATTACAAAAATCATGGCGCGTCAAATCCTTTCTTTTTCTTTAATTTATATTGCAATTTTGCGCTTAATATGCTATACTTAAATACGAATTGAGGTAAAAAAATGGTACTACTCAGCGCATCACACGTTTCGAAAGCGTTCGGAACGGAGGTTATTTTGGAAAATGTGTCCTTCAATGTGGAAGAGGGGGACAAAATAGGCATTTTGGGCATGAACGGTGCCGGAA
>CAKSHV010000055.1 GCA_934457515.1 uncultured Clostridia bacterium | reverse complement strand
CACCGTCCCCCTGCAATGTTAAATGTGTTTTTGCGGGGCGCACATTCCGCGCACCCCTTTTTCCGCCGCACAACGCGCGGCGGCTTTACAGGTCGTCCGCGTCCTGGACGGGCTTTTCGTTTTTGTTTCTCGGCACGCCTGTGTAGCTGCCGTTCGGGTCGGTTGTTTTGCCGCCCTTTGTGTAAGCGCTGACAGCCTCTGCCGCACTTTTCTTTTTATTTTTCATATTTTATCACCCGAAAGTAGTTTGCGCTTTCGGCATTTTTTTATGCTGCGAAAAATTTCTTAATCATCAAATTTTTGTTTTCTGTAGGCGGCGGGCGAAACGCCGTATTCCTTTTTAAAGGCGGTGCTGAAATATTTTGCGTCCGAAAAGCCGCAAAGGGACGACACCTCGCCTGTGCGGTAGTATCCGCTCTCAACCAAGCGGCAGGCACGGCTTAAACGCAAAGAATTTATGTATTTTAGAGGAGAAACGCCGTGGGTGCGCCTGAAAATTTTTCTGAAATACACTTCGCTTATGCTGCATAGTTTGGCAAGCTGTGCGACCGACAAATCTGCACGGTCGAAATGGGCGTTCATATACAAAATCGCGTTTTTAATCAGCTCGGTTTCCGCATTTTCCGTGCTGTGCTCCGATTTTTCCATTTGCTCAAACAGTGTGTATAACAGGGCGGTGCAGCGGTTTTCATATCCCTTTTTTCGCGCCTGCCATTCTTTGTGCATTTGCAAAAACAGTTCTACTATGCGTTCGGTGTTTTGAAAGAATACACTTTTAATTTCGTTTTCTTCCTCTTCACCGAAATGATTGAGGTGCAAAATGATGACCTCTTCGGAAAGCGTTGCAATTTCAAAATCCGTGCCGCCCGGAATGTATGTTACGCTGCCCGTTTTGGCAAAAACGGTTTTTCCGTCTGCCGTCATTTCGCTTTTTCCGCTTAGCCGAAAGGAAAGACCCGAAAAGCTGCGCGCGGGATAGAAGGTTTTCTCTTTTTTGCGGCTGACATAAAACACGTCCCGCACCGAAAAGGCGGCGTTCTGATTGGTATAAAACATAGGCATCCCTCCGCTTTTATTGTATCACGGTTTGTTTCGAAAATCAAACCTTTTTTATCATTTTTTCGGTTTACGTCCGCGCGGGCGTATGGTATACTGACTTTAGAAAATCAAAAGGAGAACGAATATGAATATTAAAGAAGAAATTCAAAACCGAAATTTAAACATTCCGTATTCCGAAAATGCGGATGTTTTAAAAGAAACAGTTTCGTTTTCCGGAAAATGTGCGGCGAACCGCCTTGCCATTCAGCCCATGGAGGGGTGTGACGGCACGGCGGAGGGCGCATTTTCCGAGCTGACGCACAGACGCTATGAGCGCTTTGCCAAAAGCGGTGCGGGACTTTTGTGGGCAGAGGCGACCGCGATTGTTCAAGAGGGCAGAGCCAATCCGCGGCAGATTATGCTGACCGAGGAAACACTGGATAATTTTAAGCGCGAGATTGAGTTTATCCGCGAAACGGCTGTGCGCGAAACGGGCGTGAACCCGATTTTGATTATGCAGGCGACCCATTCGGGACGGCATTCCAAGCCAAACGGCGTGCCCGAGCCGATTATTGCCTGCAATAAACCGATTTTTGAAAAGGATAAGCCGATTGACCCTTCCCGCATTGCAAGCGACGATTATTTAAAGAGCTTGGAAGAAAAGTACGGAAAAGCGGCGCATTTGGCGGAAAAAGCAGGCTTTGACGGTGTGGACATTAAATGCTGCCACGGCTATTTGATGAACGAGCTGATGAGTGCGTTTGAGCGAAAGGGCGCATACGGCGGCAGTTTTGAAAATCGAACCCGTCTGTTTTTTCATGCAATTGAGCAGGCGAAAAGTAACACGAGTAAAGATTTTATCGTAACGAGCCGTATGAACGCGTATGACGGATTTCCGTATCCGTACGGATTCGGCGTTTCGAAAGACGGCGGTACGGAGCCTGATTTAACCGAAACCCTTGAAGTTGTGAAAATATTAAAAGAAAGATACGGGTTTTCGCTTTTGGACATTACCATCGGCAATCCGTATGTGAACCCGCATGTGAACCGTCCGTTTAATCACGGACCGTATGTTTCGCCCGAGGCACCTCTTGTCGGCGTGGAGCGCATGATGAAGTGCGTGAAAGCGGTGCAGAAAGCGAATCCCGACATGGCCATTATGGGCTCGGGCTTTTCGTATATGGGAAAAGAGGGCGAGAATGTTGCTGCAGGCGCTGTTGAAGAGGGCGTGTGCAAAATTGCAGGGTTTGGCAGGCAGGCGTTTGCCTATCCCGACTTTGCAAAGGACATTTTAAACGGCGGCATGGACGAAAAGAAGTGCTGTATTGCGTGCGGAAAGTGCAGCGAGCTGATGCGCGCGGGGACGGTTGCGGGGTGTGTGATCCGCGACAGCGAGATGTATATGCCGTATTATAAACAATATGTGATGAAAAAATAAAGGAGTGGGCTAAAATGAAAAGTGCGATTGTAACAGGTGTTCGGGGCGGCATTGGCAAGGCCGTGAAAGAAAAGCTGCTTGATGCAGGGTTTTATGTGACGGGTATGGACGTTTTTGATACCGATGACGCGGCAGAAAACTATACGTATATGAAAGGCGATTTGTCTTGCGCCTCGGACCGCGAAAAGTTAATTGCTGCGGGTGCGGAAAAGACAGGTGTGATTGACGTTTTGGTGAATGTTGCGGGGGTTGCGCCGAAAGTGCGTGCCGACCTTTTGACCATGACGGAGGAGAGCTACGAATTTGTGACCGATATTAACACCAAGGGCACATTTTTCTTAACGCAGGCGGCGGCAAATCACATGATTGCGCACAAAAACGAGGGGCTTCGCTATATCGTAAACATCTCTTCGCTTTCAGCGTATGCAACATCTACGAACCGCGGGGAGTACTGCATTTCCAAGGCGGGCGTGAGCATGATTACAAAGCTGTTTGCCGACCGTTTGGCGGGTGAGGGCATTATGGTAAACGAAATCCGTCCCGGCATTATCCGCACGGGCATGACTGCAACCGTCAAGCAGAAATATGATGATTTAATTGCGGGCGGGCTGCTGCCCGTTGCGCGATGGGGTGAACCGCAGGACATTGCTGCGGGTGTTTTTGCGCTGTGTTCGGGGGCGCTTCCTTATGTAACCGGACAGTCGATTGATGTTGACGGCGGTTTCCACATTCAAAGATTGTAGGTGCCGATATGGAAAAAATGATAAAATACAAAACGCGGGCGCTGGTAATCGGCTCGGGCTGTGCGGGACTGAACGCAGCGGACACCCTTTTTGATTTGGGGCTGACCGACGTAATCCTTGCGACCGAGGGCATGAACATGGGCACTTCGCGCAATACCGGGAGCGATAAGCAGACGTATTACAAGCTGTCGCTTACGCACGACTCCGTAGACGGTGTGGGCAAAATGGCGGAGAGCTATGTTGCGGGCGGGGCGATGTCCGGCGCGCTGGCGCTTGCGGAGAGTGCCAATTCCTTGCCTTGCTTTTTTAAGCTTTGCCGGCTGGGCGTGCCGTTTCCGAAAAACGAGTTCGGCGAATATGTGGGGTATCAGACCGACCATGACGACACCAAGCGCGCGACCTCTGTCGGCCCGCTGACTTCAAAATATATGACCGAGGCGCTGGAAAAATCAGTCTTGAGCAAAAACGTTAAAATTTTAGACAACACAACGGTGTTTAAAGTTTTTAAAAATGAAAAGGGAATTTGCGGGGCGCTTGGCTATAACCGTGTGGAAAACGCGTTTGCGCTGATTGAAACGCCGAGCATTATTTTGGCAACGGGCGGCAGTGCGGCACTTTACAAAGAGTCGGTTTTTCCGCTTTCACAAACGGGCATGAGCGGCATGGCATATGAGATAGGCGCAAAATCGGTGAACCTACCCGAATGGCAGTACGGTTTGGCGTCGGTCGATTTCAGGTGGAATGTTTCGGGCACCTATCAGCAGGTTTTGCCGCGCTATATTTCGGTTGATAAAGGCGGCACAGAGCGCGAGTTTTTATATGACGGGCTTTCAAATGACGAAGTTTTGCTGTATACATTCCGAAAAGGGTATCAGTGGCCGTTTGACAGCAGAAAAATTGACGCGTCGTCTAAAGTGGACATGCTGGTGCACGCCGAGATTTTAAAGGGCAGGAAGGTGTATATGGATTTTATGCACAATCCGAAGGGCTTTTCGATTGACAGTCTGCCCGAAGAGGCGTATACTTATCTTAAGAATTCCGCTGCGCTGCAGGAAACACCCATAAAGCGCCTTCGTGCCATGAACGAAAAGGCATATCGGCTGTATCTTGACCACGGCATTGATTTGGAAAAGGACATGCTGCGTGTTGCAGTGTGTGTACAGCATCAAAACGGCGGCGTGCGGGTGGATAAGGACTATCAGAGTGATATTTCAGGGCTTTATATTTGCGGCGAAGCGGCGGGCGTTTTCGGCGTGTACCGTCCCGGCGGGTCTGCCTTAAATTCTACCCAGGTCAGCTCTATGCGCGCTTCCGAGCACATTGCAAAAACAAAGCGCGAAAATGTGTGCGATTTGACAGATGAGGCAAGCCGTGCGATTGCCGAAATTGATATTTGCGAAATAGAAAATACCGAATTTTTAAAACGGCAGGCTGCTTTGCAGCAGAAAATGAGCGATTATGCGGCGTTTTCGCGCAATTTAGATGAAATTTGCCGGATGGAACAAGAGGTTCAAGCACTTTTAAGCGAGAAAATAAGCGTTGCGGAAAGCCAAATTACGAAATATTTAAAATACAGAGATCTTTTGCTGACCATGCGCGAAGTGCTTTGCGCCATGCATTTGTGGTGCGTTGAAATCGGCGCGCGGGGCAGCGCGGCTTTGGTCGGCTGCACGAGAATCGATGAAAGCGGCAAAATGATTGTAACCGAGGGGGGTAAGGCGCATACAAAAATGCCCGAGCCGATTCCCGAAAGCGAAGTTTGGTTTGAAACAATTTACAACCGAAAAGAGGGGTAAATATGGAAAAATGCGGGTTGGTTTCGGTTTCGTTTCGGAAAAACAGTCCGGAAGAAATCGTAAAACAGATGAAAAAGGCAGATTTAAGTTTTGTGGAGTGGGGCAGCGATGTGCACGTTCCCGAGGGAAACGAAAGGCATGCGGAGCTGGTGCGCCGTTTGACAGAGCAGGCAGGAATTGAAGTTTCGTCCTACGGCACATATTACAGGCTTGGACAAAATCAAAATATTAAGCCGTATATCAAGGGCGCTGCAGCGCTGCATACAAAGATTCTGCGCCTTTGGGCGGGCACAAAGGGCAGCGCGGAGGCAACAGAGGACGAGCGTGCGGCATGGGTGGCAGAGGCAAAATCGGTTTGCCGAAAGGCAGCGGAACACGACTTAAAAATCGATTTTGAATATCATCCGAACACGCTGACCGATGATGCGGACAGTGCAAAACGGCTGATGGAAGAGATAAACGAGCCGAATGTCGGGCTGTATTGGCAGCCGGATTACCGTCTGTCAAAAGAACAAAATCTTGCGGCAATTGAAAAGGTGAAAGAATATGTTGACATTTTGCACCTGTTTTACTGGGGTGAAAAGGGAACGGTTCGGCTGCCGCTTGCCGATGGCGCAGACGAGCTTAAAGCATACATTGCCGCGTTTTCGGACAAGCCGACTGTAAAGCTGCTTGAATTTGTGCCCAATGACGATATTGAAATTTTGCCGCGTGAGGCGGAAACGCTGTATTCAATTTTAAAAAGTGTGGGGGAATGAGCGATGCGGGCAGCATTTTTAACTAATAACAAAATTCAGATTGACAGGGTGTACAGTGCCGAGGCGCAGACAAAATTAAAGGTACTGTTTTCTTTTCACGATGGTGTGTACACTGTAAGCGAATCGGGAAAACTCTCCGATGTGGAGTGCATTTTTTCCACATGGGGCATGCCGACGTATACCGAAAAGGAGATTGCAGCCTATTTTCCGAACCTTAAAATTGTGTTTTACGGTGCGGGGTCGGTGCAGGCGTTTGCCCGTCCGTTTTTGGCGCGGGGGATTCAGGTGGTCAGCGCGTGGATGGCAAACAGCGTGCCGGTGATTGAATACACTTTGGCACAGATTTTGCTTGCCAACAAAGGGTTTTATCAGGTATCGAAACAGTGCGATTCAAGAGAGGGCAGAGAGGGCTCGAGAACGCTTTTCCAGACATTTTCGGGGAATTTCAACACAAATGTGGGCTTAATCGGTTTGGGCGCAATCGGCGCGGGCGTTGCCGAGCGTTTAAAAGATTTTAAATTAAATGTTTTTGCGTATGACCCTTTTGCAGGCAAAGAGAAGGCGGAGCGGCTGGGCGTTACGCTTATTTCCTTAGAGGAACTGTTTGAAACGTGCCAGACCATATCCAACCACTGTGCAAATCTGCCCGAAACGAAAGGCATTTTAAACAAAGATTTGTTTGACAGAATGAAGGACAATGCCACATTTATCAACACCGGGCGGGGTGCGCAGGTTGTGGAGGCGGATTTGATTTCGGCGCTGAAAGACAAGCCGAACAGAACCGCCGTTTTAGACGTTACATGGCCCGAACCGCCCGAAGAGGGCAGTGCATTTTACACGCTGCCGAACGTTTTCTTAACGCCGCATATTGCAGGCAGTTCGGGCGACGAGTGCATGCGTATGGGAGAGTACATGCTGCACGAGGCGGAAAGCTATTTAATCGGCAAGCCGCTTAAATACGGCGTGTCCCTCGAAATGTTAAGGACGATGGCTTAAAAGGCGTACGGAAGCGTGCTTTAGTCTGTCGGAAAATATGTTTTTCGACAAAGAAAGGGCGTTTAAGGGGATTTCCTCTGCTTTCAAAGAGAATGCGAGCCTTTTGAGCGTGTTGATAAAGCCGGCATACGTAAAGGAAGAACGCACCGCGTTAGCGGTGCGTTCTTCTTCATTATGAGTGTACAAAAGGAAAATAACGCAAAAGGTCAGGAATGAAGCCTTCTGCATTATATTTTGGTGAGTGTAATCTGGTTTTCGGCACAGAGGTCGTCCCAGCTTTCGTCTAAGCCGTTTTCGGTGATGATGTGGTTAATTTCGTTCAATTGTGCGAGCTTTGCAAAGCCGATTCTGCCGATTTTTGATGCATCGCACAGATAAAATTTCTCGGTTGCGTTTTTCAGCATTTTTTGCTTAATCGCACATTCCTGCTCGTTGCTTTCCAAAATGCCGCCGTTCTGCGTGATTCCGCGGCTGCTGAAAAACAGTTTATCCGCAAAAAAGTAGTGCGTTATGTTCTGCTCGGCAAGGTTGCCCACAAACGATTGGTTGCTTGAAACAAATCCGCCCACCGATACGACCTTTAAACCTTCCGCGTCGCCAAGCTCGCGGATAATGCGAATGGAGTTGGTGATAACCGTGACATTGCGCATGGATTTTAATTCCTTGGAAAGGTAAAACGTGGTGGTGGAGGCGTCTAAAAAGACAGTGTCACCCGGGACGATGTATTTTGCCGCCTCTTTGGCAAGGCGCGCTTTAACGTCTGTGTTGGTGTGCTTTCTTTTTTCAAGGGACAGCTCTAATTTTCCCTCGTTAAGCGGAATTGCACCGCCGTGCGTGCGGACAAGCAGTTCTTTTGCCTCGAGCTTTTCCAAATCGCGGCGAACCGTTTCCTCGGTAACCGACAGCTCCTGGCTTAGCTTGCTTACCCAAACCGCGCCGTTTTCTTTTAAATCTTCCAATATTTTTTTCTGACGTTCTACTGCAAACATGCTTTATTCATCCCACCTTTAAAGGTTTTCTATTTTAAAATTTTAACCGCGTCGCCGTTTTTTAAACCTGCGGAATTGGCGTCGTCCGTGTCGATATGCATTTCAACGTTAAAATCGTCGCGCACGCGCACCTGCACATCATAAAACTTGGTCGGCTTAATGCCCTCAACCAAAACGTCCACACGGTCGTTATCTTTTATGTTGTGCTTTGCCGCATAAGCCGGCGTTAAATGAATGTGGCGGTTGGCGATAATCACGCCTTCTTTTAAATAAATGCTTCCTTTCGGACCGACCAGCAC
>CAKSHV010000054.1 GCA_934457515.1 uncultured Clostridia bacterium | reverse complement strand
ATTTTATACTTTATTTTAGCATATCTTTTTTTAAAAATCAATTGACGGCCCGAAAAAAATCAGGTATAATAAATAAAAATACATAACGGAGATTCACACATGAAAAAAAGCATTAAAATCGCCGTAACCGGCGGGCCGTGTGCGGGCAAATCCAGCGCGCTTGACATGCTGAAAACGTTTTTTGAACAGAACGGATACAAGGTGCTGATTGTTGCCGAAACCGCGACCGAAATGATGAACGGCGGCATAACGCCGCAAAATGTGCCGACCGAAATTTTTCAAACGTGCCTTTTGCGGCTGCAGCTTGAAAAAGAGGATTTGTTTTTGCACGCCGCAGAACATTTAAAAGAAGAAAAAGTTGCATTTCTGTTCGACCGCGGCGCGGTAGATGGGCTTGCATATATGGACGAAGAAACGGGCAAAAAAGTTTTGGCGCAAAACAGCCAAACACACGAAAACCTGCTTTCGCGCTATGACGCGGTTATTCATTTGGAAACCGCCGCAAAGCTGAAAAAAGAGGCGTACAGTTTTGATAACAACCCCACCCGCTTTGAAGAGGCGGACGGCGCCATTGCGCTGGACGACCGTTTGCTGAAGCTTTGGGAAACGCACCCGAAGCGCATTTTTATTCCCGCATCGGAACGGTTTGAGGACAAATGCCAAGCGCTGCTTTCGGCTGCAAAAGATTTATTATAAAGCGAAAAAACGGCTTAATGCCGTTTTTTTCTTATATTCTCTGCGGTTGACTTTAAAATTTGTTTGTGTTATACTGTTTTTAAACAATATTGGTGAAAAAGTGAAAGCATGTCACGACGCCAATGTACAACGGCGGAACGAAAAACAAAATTTCGGAGGCGGCGGACGTCTGTTTTTTGAAAAGGGATTTGAGGGCACAAGCATCCGCGAAATCATGCGCGGCGTCGGCGGCGAAATCGGGCTGTTTTATTATTACTACAAGTCGAAAGACGAGCTGTTTTCAGACGTTTTGGAACATTTTTTCGAACCGCATGAAAAGGCGTTTAGAAGACTGACCGATGAGGCGCGCGAAAAGCCGTATCGGGCGCTTTTGCGCTTTTTTACCTACATAAAAAAAGAAGTGCGTGCCTTTCGCCTAAAATACGAGGGCAACATGCACAAAACGGTGCGCCTTGCCATTCGCGAGCAAACGCTGACTGTTATCGAACCGTATATTGAAGAAATCATTCACATTTTAATTGAAAACGGCGCAACGCCCATGATGAATCCGCGCCTTATGACGGTCTTTCTGTCGCACGACGTGGGCAGTGTGATTCTGCACGAAGACGCCGACTGGGTAGACGCCGAAACGGACGAGATACGAAGAGCCGTGAACACGCTTATGGGTCTTTCCCCCGCCCAGGCAAAGAAGATGTTTGAAAATAAATAAAGCATACTTCGGACTGCCAAAAAAATATGCTTTCCGACAAAAAGGATGCTTGAGGGAAATTCCATCAAACGCCCTTTTCTTTCCGAAACCGCTCGGGAATATCTTCTTCCCGCATGGTTTTGTGCACGGCGCACGTCCCCGCTTTTTTCGCCGTTTCATAATACCAATGCTTGTATTCAAGGGTTTTCAGCGTTCCTTTTAACTGCTCGATTTTTTGAATCACTTGGTCGCGCTGGCGGTCGATTAGCTCTAATCTGTCTGATATCGTAGAGTCGCCCTCCATGCACCAGTCAATAAACTTCTTAATTTCCTTAATCGGCATACCCGTCTTTTTCAGGCACTCTATAATTTGCAGCCATTCGGTGTCAGACTCCTTAAACATGCGTATGCCGCCCGTGCTGCGCTCGACAAAAGGCAGCAGACCCTCTTTATCATAAAACCGAAGCGTTGACGGCGCAACGCCTATTATCTTTGCCATTTCACCCACTGTGTAGAACATTTTTTAATCTCCTAAAAAAATTTTTTCGAAAAACACTTGACTTAAAGTTAACTTTAAGTAGTATAATAAACGTGAACTTTAAGATAAGTATATCATGCATGTATCCGATTGTCAACAAGAATCGGATAACAAACAGAAACGGAGGAATATACGATGGCAAAAATCAAACAAACGGCAGGCAGAGATGCTTTGGGAGAATTTGCACCGAAATTCGCGGAATTAAATGATGATGTTTTGTTCGGCGAAGTGTGGTCGGGCGACGGAATTTCTCTTAAATTACGTTCTATCCTAACGGTTTCGGCATTGGTCAGCAAAGGTCTTATCGACTCATCCTTTGCCTATCATGCCAAAACGGCAAAGCAAAACGGCGTAACCAAAGCCGAAATGGCAGAAATTTTAACGCACCTTGCGTTCTATGCGGGCTGGCCGAACGCGTGGGCGGCATTCCGTGTGGTAAAAGATGTGTATGCAGATGAAAAGGACGGCTCGCCTGCTTCCCATGGCGGCATGTTCGGCATTGGCAATCCGAACAGTGCATATGCAAAATTCTTTATCGGCAACAGCTACTTAAACCCGCTGACCGACCCGAACAAAACGGTTTTTGCGGCAAATGTGACCTTCGAGCCGAAATGCAGAAACAACTGGCATATTCACCATGCATTAATGGGTGGCGGTCAGATTCTTCTTTGCACCGACGGATTCGGCTGGTATCAGGAGGAAGGAAAAGAGGCACGCACATTAAAGCCGGGCGACGTTGTAACCATTCCCGCCAACGTGAAACACTGGCACGGCGCTGCGAAAGACAGCTGGTTTTCGCACATCGCCATTGAATGTCCGGGCGAAAACACATCAAACGAGTGGTTAGAGCCTGTATCGGATGAACAATACTGCGTATTATAATCATAAAGGAGGAATATTCCATGAAATTTGATTTTACCTTTTACAATCCCACAAAAATTTATTTTGGAAAAACCGCTATGGATAACCTGGTTCCCGAGCTTGAAAACTACGGAAAAACCGTGCTTTTCATGTACGGCAAAGGTTCGGTTAAGCGCAGCGGATTATACGACCAAGTGATGAACGCTTTAAAAAAAGCGGGCAAAACAATAGTTGAGCTTTCGGGCATTAAGTCAAACCCCGGCTACACCCAGCTTTTAGAGGGCGCGCGTTTGGTTCGGGAAAATAATGTTGACTTAATTTTGGCTGTCGGCGGCGGCTCGGTTATTGACTGCGCAAAGGGCATTTCGGTTTCGGCTTACTGCGATTCCGACCCGTGGCAGAAATACTGGATTGATTTTAAACCCGTAGACAACAAAATCGTGCCGGTTGCATCGATTTTAACCATGGTGGGCACAGGTTCTGAAATGAACGGCGGCTCGGTGATCACCAACGAAGAAAAAATGCTGAAAAACGGCAGAGTTTTTCCTGCAAGCGTATATCCTAAATTCTCAATTCTAAATCCCGAATACACCTATACCGTCCCCGAATATCAAATGGCAAGCGGCATTTTTGACACCATGTCCCACTTAATGGAGCAGTATTTTTCGGGCACGGACGACAACACCACCGACTATGTGTTAGAGGGCGTTATGCGCTCGCTCGTACACAGCGCGAAAATTGCCATGAAGAACCCCACCGATTATGAGGCACGCAGCAACATTATGTGGTGTGCAACGATTGGTTTAAACACGGTTACGGGCGTTTCAAAAGAGCAGGACTGGGAAGTGCACATGATCGAGCACCAGCTCGGCGCATACACCGACTGCGCGCACGGCGCAGGTCTTGCCGCTATCTCGGTTCCCTATTATAAATATATAAGCGAATTCGGCCTTAAAAAATTTGCGCGTTTTGCGAAAACCGTTTGGGACATTGACACCAAAGGCATGACAGACCGCGAGGCGGCGGACAAAGGCATAGAAGCGCTTTATGGTTTTATAAAGGAAATCAAAATGCCCCTTACGTTAAAAGAACTCGGCGCAACCAAAGACATGCTGTCGAAAATTGCAAACTCCACCGTTTTGGGCGGCGGCTACAAGCAAATGAACGCAGAGGACATTTTAAAAGTTTTGGAAGCATGCTACGAATAAAAATGCAGCATGAAAGGAAATTTCAGGCACAGAAACCGTTTTTTCCTTAAGATTTGACAAAATCAAAACTTAAAACGGCTGAGCAAACTGCTCAGCCGTTTTTTTTATTCTTTTTTTCGGTACTCGCTCGGCGTCATGCCCGCACGGTCCTTAAACCGGCGCACAAAGAACGTTTCGCCGGAATATCCGCTTTTTTCGGCTACAGTATGAATTGTAAATCGTGTGTTCTGCAAAAGCGCTTTGCTCATCACAATCCGCGCGGCAATCACATCTGCCATGGGTGAAATACGAAACATTTTTCTGTATATATTCTGGAATCGCGACGGACTTAAATTGCATTTATTTGCCATATCCTGTACATTCCACTCTTTTTCGGCGAAGTCATTATCTCATTGCGCAGACTGATAAAGCGTGTGTCCTGCTCGGTATAAAACTGCTCCTGACCGCTGCTGAGCGAATAAATTTCTCTTACTTTGGACAAAAGCACCCGCATTAAATGCAGGCAGGTTTCATTTTTTAACAGGTTTGCCGAATACATTTCCTCATAAATCATAACCAAAATCTTTGGTATATGATTTTAAAGGCTTTTACCTAAAAACTCTGAAATTGTCCTAAAATTTAAAGATTTGTGTATTGTATTTTTTACACATTTCATTACAATAAATAATAAGACAAATTAAAATTTCTTTTCGAAATTTTAGGAATAAAAAACAAACAAAAGGAGAGAGAGAATGAAAAGATTATTTGCCCTGTTTGCAGCCTTGCTTATGGTGTTTGCGCTCTTTGCGGCACCCGCAGCGGCGGCAGACGAAATTTCGGTTTACTTTAACGGGCAGAAAATGGAATTTGACGTTCCGCCCATTCTGCTTAACGACCGTACCATGGTTCCCATGCGTGCCATTTTTGAGACGCTCGGCGCGTCCGTTTCCTGGGATGACTACACCGACACAGCAACAGGCTTAAAGGACGGCAAAAGTGTTTCGGTTACCATTGACCGCCCCGAGGCATATATTGCATCAAAACTTGTAACGCTTGACCAAAGTCCGGTTATTTTAAATGACCGTACATTGGTGCCTCTGCGCTTTGTTTCGGAAAGCTACGGTGCGGAGGTTTTTTGGGATGACAAAACACAGACGGTAACCATTACCAAAAAAACTGATGAAGAGAACATATACTTTTGGGCAAATGAATGTGATTCATTCGGTGACTGGATTTCTGAAAGCTTTGATGCGATTCGTGGCGAAAGCACAGGTCCGGATGAATCCAGAAATCCGGCAACAAAAACCGTTCAGGTAACAACAGCAGGGAAGTTTTATGTCTATGCCAAAGGAAAGGATTACGCTTCTAACCAGCCCGGAACACGATATTTTAACATTGCAGTGGATGGCAATTTACTGGAAGCCAAAATGGGCACACACGGTTCAGACGGCTACGCCTGGCAGAAAGCCGGTGAGATTGACCTAACACCGGGTGAACATGTCATTTCTATTGTAGATACCTCCGGTTTTTATGCACGTTGTTCGGCTGTTCTGTTATCGAATACAATTGCAGAATCACCAAAAAATGATGAGGTTTCGGAGCAAGTTTTCAGAAAAGATAACGGTTCGTTTCTTCCCGTTCCCATTTACCCATACTGGTCACTTGCGGAAATCACCGCTCCGCAGGACACAGTAACACTCGAAAACGATTCCTATAAAATCAATTTTATCAAGGGCTTTAACAATGAAAAAGGCGCTTATGTGCAGAATGAAATTTTCATTAAAAAAGACGGCTCATGGCTGAAAATAAAAGACGCAACCGATAAATTCGGTTATTTAATGATGTCTGCCGACAAGAGCGACACCATGCTTGACCGCGCTACCGTCAGCGGCGGCATTCCCGGCGGTATACCCAGTCACTTAGAAGGCGAAACGTTTAAACAAACCGTAACGGTTGATAACGAGCAACACGAATTCAGCACAAGCTCCTATTTTAATGCCGGTATTCCGACTTGGTTTATTGCAAACAATGTGCAGAAAATTTCGGACACCGAAGTGCTTCTTTCCTATCCGCAGCGAAACGGTACCGATATTTCGGTAACCTGCTCATTTGACGATTTGTGCAAAGAACCGAAATTTACATTAAGCGCGGCATTTTCCAAAGACGGTGCATATTCGTTTATGTTCTTTTCGGATGATGTGATTTCCGATTCAGAATTTGATTCGGTAACCGCACCCCTGGAATTTGTAAAACAAAACGTTCCAACCGGACATCGCGTTTACAACGAACCATTGCTTTACACGCCTATGATCACTTACACAAAAAACACTGAAAACGGTGTGATAACATCCGGCATCGTAGTAGATCCATCCTCTACGGTACAGGATATTGCATATAATGAAACCGCGCGGTTTGGGTTCATGCTGCGCGATGACAAAAATAACATGCAAGCGGCTCTCTGTGCCCCACTATTCGGAACAAATGCATCTAACTTCAACGCCGGAAGCATATACAGCTTTTCCTATCGTTTTTTGGGACAAGCAAACCAGTGGTATGATTCATTTAAACACGTTGCACAGGATATTTACAACGTAAAAGACATCAGAACCAACTACTATTCCAATTTAAATGACGCCATTTTTAATACCACAGATTATATGGCAGATGATAAATACGGCGGCTGGTGTGAAAAAGCGATGGGCTACGGCTATTCCGAAGACACTGAGACTGAGTCACAGAGCAATTTTCTAATCGCAGCACAGCGATATTTAATGACTGAAGATGAAGATTTACTTGAACGGCGTGTTGTTCCAACCATAGCTTTTGCATTAAGCCGAAAAAGCGCACACTTTTCTACCAGTTTAGATGGAGCAAAAAGACTTGGAAAAGCAGAATTGGTTGAAACTCCCTCTGTTATAGACAGTTCTATTATGATATCCATATATCAGATGGCACAAGGCAGAATGCCCTATCTTTTGAATTATGCCATAGCAAATCCGCAAATGGGCGCATCGCTTGGCGCACTTTCAACACAAAAAACGTTAAGTGATATTACAAATGACAATGTAAAAAAGAAAGCTGTTATTTCCATAGCGAACAAAATAGCTGACAAGGTAAGCAGTCAAAGCGGACCGCTGGAAGACTTTGTTCTCAACACCTATACTCCATATCTTGCAGCCCTTGTCTATGCATACGAATTAACGGAAGAACAAAAATACTTAGACGCAGCGGAAAAAGTCGGGCAAGGTTTGATGACAGCTCTTTCGTCCGTCGGCTATCAGAACGGCTATGATATAAACACCTATCATGTAGACCCGCAGACAACCGCAGACGCTCATGTTGTAAATGCCGATTCGGTCGATTGGTACTACCGCGGCACAAATCCGCGCTGGAGAGTCGGACTTCCTTATGGCAAAGCAGGCCCTTTGGCGGGCATGAAATCCATTGTAAAAGAGGCAGACGTTCCGGGCTGGCTGTTGGCTCCGACAGGATTTTCCACCGAACATAAAAACACACCCAGCCATTCAAACTATATCACCATGAACACGTTCGCGCCGTTTCTTTTACGGCTGGCATACTACACAGACGACGAGCTGTTTTTAGCGCAGGCAAGAAACGCTATCATTGGCAGATTCTCCAACTATCCGGGCTACTATGTGGAACGTTACTACACCGACTACATGCGTAAGGAATTTCCTTACGAGGGCCCCGAATACAGCATTATTTACTGCACGCACACACCGGCATTTTTAGCCATGCTGGAAGACTTCCTAATTACAGAGTCAATGATGCGTTCGGGTAAAAATGTTGACTTCCCGATTATGGAAAACTCGGGTTATGCATATTTCTTGAGTTCTCAATTTGGCCATAGACCGGGCAAAATGTATGATACAGACGGTTTGTGGCTGTGGAACAAGCGCGGCGTAGTCAGTGCCGATTCGGTAAATATCGACTACGTTGCAGCACGCAAAAACGGCGTTATGGGCATTGCGCTTATGAACGAAGATTTAAAAGACACCACCTCCGTTATCACTCTCGGTGACAAGGCACAGGGCTTTACAGGAACTGCAAAGGTGTTTGACAAAGACGGAAACAAGTCTGAAATTGCGGTAAACAACGGCACATTTACCATCAC